>CAISYX010000109.1 GCA_903889815.1 uncultured Gammaproteobacteria bacterium | reverse complement strand
CTGGTGGTGGCGGGCAATCTTGGCTCGCAGAACCGGCTGAACTACACGGTAATCGGCGATTCGGTGAATCTGTCGGCACGCCTGGAAGGACTGACTCGCAAGTACCACGTGCCGAATATTGTCAGTGATGCCACCCGGGCCGATGCACCCGGCTTCGTGTACCGGGAGCTCGACCTGGTGCGGGTGGCCGGCAAGAAGGAACCTGTTCGTATTTTCGAAGCGCTGGGCAGGGAAGGCGAGGTCGATGCCCCGACGCTGAGCGCTTTGCAGGCGTTCACGCAGATGCTTGTTCACTACCGGGCGCAGCAATGGGACCAGGCACAGGCCATTCTCGAAGCGCTGCTTGCTGCAATGGAGCCCATCGGAAGAGAGTCGAGCCTGTTCAGTGTTTACGCTGAGCGCATTTCCCGGCTGCGGCTGGCTGCGCTTCCCGCTGACTGGGATGCGGTGTATACCTTCGACAAGAAGTAGCGAAAAAAAATAATAAATTCAAGGGGATACTAAATCAAGTTGATCATGTCTATCAACGCGCTGCGCCCCGTCGCGGTATTGCGTTGGCGTGACGTGGTGAATGTCCTTGAAGGCCTTGTTGAACGACGACAGGGCTGAGTAGCCCACGTCGAAGGCAATACTCGCGATGGGTTCCCGATGTTCCGGCGGCAACTGCAGACGCCGGCATGCCTCGGCAATGCGGAACTCATTCAGAAACTGATTGAAGTTGCGATAGCCCAGTTCCTTGTTGATCACGCGGCGCAGCCGGTATTCCTGCATCGACAGACGCTGCGCCAGCTCGCCAATGGTCAGGCCCGGGCGGGCATAGAGCTTCTCGGTTCTCAGTACCGTGAAAATGCGCTCCACCAGCGCAGTGTTGTCAGCTTTGCGAGAGGCTGTCGGCACCGGGCTCAGGCGCACGGGTTCCTGTTCCCGTGGCAGCACGATCACCTGCAGTGCCTCGTTCTCCAGTCGCATCACTTTCACGTTGAACCACAGGGTGATCAGGAACATGTAGCCGAACAGAAATTCATTGGGGAAGGTCAGCAGGGTCACATTCCAATAGGTCTGCACAGCGCGCAAGAAGCCATTCAGCAGGACTGCGGCGACCAGTAAGCCCATCGCGGGAATGAAGGGCACACGAACACGGCGACGCGGTTCCACGAGGTCACTGCTCAAGCCCTGAAAGGCCATCAGGATGGCATGGGCAGAGAAGCCCAGCATTACAAACTGCGGAATGACGTAGGTCAGTGTGTACGTGGTGGTGAATCCTGGTGCATTGCCGATGGTCAGCGAGCCATACGTGCGCAACCCCATGTAACTCACTATCAGCGCCCAGATCCAGCGCGGCACCTTCGCGTTGTCCACGAAGAGATAGCGCGACACCAGCCACAGCACTGCCGGTGCCAGCGCGGCACAGCGATAAAAGACTTGCTGGGCCAGTCCATTCACATGGGTAGCGGGGAGGTAGGTCAGCACGTGGCAAATCAGGCAGAAGGCGTAGAGCGCCAGAAGGCGGCCAATAAGGTGGCGACGGTGGTAAAGCGCAAAGAAGAAGGCCATGAAGGCGAGTTGCGAAACCGCCAGCCCGCCAATGATGTTGAGTGTGACTCCCATGGGAAAATCCTCGACCGTGTCCTTCTTGTTTTGGCCGTATAAAGCCACGACTCCGGTGGAGTTGCAACCATAAAAAAAGCCTGTCTACAGTGCAGGAAAGTGCACTGCAGCCAGGCCCAAGCCCTCGCTGGATGGCGTTCCGCGAAGCTTATTCGGTCACGTTCACCGTGATGTACTGGTCATGATAGAGGCCGCCGTCGTCAGCCCGGCCCCACAGCACATAGGTGCCTGGTGTATCGAAGGTGACATTGGTGCGGTAGATGCCGTCAGCCGGGACCGGCGGTGGCGTCCACAGGGCGCCCCAGGGCGAGTTGGCCGAGGTGCGGGTATCTTCCCAGGGCTTGATCTGGGGTGGGTCGAAGCTGGCAGCACCCTCGCCGCGGTAGATGTTCCAGGACAGGAACAAGCCGTTGGTCTTGCCCACCGTGGTGCGGCGTGGAGGCTGCATCCAGCGCGCCAGGCCCTGTTGCTCAGGGCGATTGATGGAGGCGGCACGCGGCTTGGGCAGGCCGTCATCCTTGACCAGTGCTTCAATCAGCAGTGGCTCACCCACGCGGACACGCCGCACAACCTGATCGCCCGTGCGATCGCCCATGACGGAGAGCACCGGCGCAATATTGGCACGGGATTCCGGGCTGCTGGTGCCAGCCCCAAGGGAGCCGGTTTCAGAGGCAATCACCACGCTGTCGATCACGTAGTCGCGGGCCAGTGTCGCATAGGCTGTCTTGCTGACGCCGTTGATGGACACCGTCCAGGCCAGTTCCTTGTCACCCCAGTCGGCGGGTACCACGACTTCGAAGGTGAAGCGGTTGCGCCGCGGCAGGAAGTGGGTTGGCTGGCCCCGATCGGCTTCGCCCGGAGAAAAGAAGTTGCCTTCGCCAACGGTGATATCCAGTTCTTCTTCCCAGTTTTCGTTGTGATAACCAAAGACAAGGCTGAACGAGCCGTCATCGTTCTCCCACCAGCCTTCATAGGCTGGCTCGACGTACTGACCCTTGCGATAGCTCGGTTCGGCGGCGGCGGGCAGGCTCAATGCGAGAAGCGCAAAGAGAAGGAGCGGAATTGCGGCGAATGTGCGACAAGCGTGACGTGTCATGGCAGACCCTCGTTTTGGCGCATCGTCCGGCGCTGGGCGGACGTGAGCAGTTTTTATTGTGCCAGTCGCTGCCTTGCCGGCAGTGCTGGTACGACGCACTTTAGCGGGGTGTAGTGGCGGCTGTCTTCCGCGAAATGAATAAAAACTTGACTAAATGTGATTTTCCGGGTGGGCTGGGACTGGGGACTGGGGGACTGGGGACAGGGACCGGGGGATTGAGGGACTGAGAACTGTGGTAGCGGGCTTGCCCGCGAACAATCCTGCTTCAGACTGTTCGCGGTCAAGCCCGCTCCCATCATCAGGTGCAGCCCCAGAACCGCAGTGCTTACGCCGTCGCGGTTTCCAGCAATTGCGGCGCCTTGCCATTGATGGCGATCTGCCGCGGTTTCATGATTTCGGGAATTTCCCGCACCAGGTCAATGTTCAGCAGGCCGTTCTCCAAGGTCGCGCCGGTGACCTTCACATGGTCTGCCAGCTGGAACACGCGCTCGAAGTTGCGGCCCGCGATGCCCTGATGCAGATAATTGCGTTCTTTGCCGTCTTCGGACTTCTTGCCTTTGACAGTAAGGGTCTGCCGCTCGGACTGGATCTGCACCTCCGACTCCACAAAGCCAGCGACGGCCATGGTGATGCGGTACTGATCCTTACTGAGCAGCTCGATGTTGTAAGGGGGGTAGCTCGGCTGGCTCTGCTCGCGCTGCGCAACAGCATCCAGCAGGGATGTCAGGTGGTCAAAGCCGATGGTGGAACGGTACAGCGGTGCAAAATCAAATGTACGCATGGCAAATATCCTCGAAAGCAATATTGGTTGGTTGTTGGTGAACCCATCCGGAGATCGGGTTCTGTGGCCGGCCTCGTCAGAGCCCCGGCCACGTCACCTATTTGCGGACGCCAATAATTTTTTCAAGGGCCGCGATGCGGTGCTGTGGGAGCGGGCCTTGCCCGCGAACATTCGCTGGCACATATCCAGGCCCCGGGCAGCCGGCCTCCCGTTCAGCGGCATAAAAGACCCGCACCGAGTGAGTCGGGAGACCGAGGCTCCCGGCGATGTGAGGGCATCCCGGAGGGATGCGGGTCAGCCGCAGAACGGG
>CAISYX010000108.1 GCA_903889815.1 uncultured Gammaproteobacteria bacterium | reverse complement strand
GACACAGGGCCCCACTCGGCGGGCGGAGTTGCCGGAGGAGTTGACTGCGCGTAGGCATGGGCACCCAGGAGCAGCGAGGCGGCAGAGAAGAACACGGCGAGTGGCCGTTTGAAAAGTCTTGTTGTGTGCATGTGATTATCCTTGTTGTTGTCGGAGCGTGAGGGGTCCGGGTTTGTTGGCCCGTAGCTTGGAAGCTGTGACCCGCAATCCTGCCATAAACTTGCACGGTTGCGCGATGCCCGCAGGGTCTTTATGCTCGGCCGCAGCGCGCAGCCGCTGTCCACGCAGGCAGGGCAAGCGGCACGCGCAGGTGGCGAAAAATCAGGACAAGTAGCGATTTGGGGCATACAAGCCGCTAGAGTTTTTTATCTAATTGAAATAAAAGAATAAAATAATCTGGCCCGAACCTTGCTCGAACCATTGCGGTTAGCGAAAGTCTATTTTGCTGTCGTGCCATTGGGTCGAAGCCTGCCGGCCGACAGCATTTTTTCCAGGAGCAAACCAATGACAAGAACTCTCTCCCTGACTGTGGCTGCCTTTGTGTGCAGCTCCTTCTGCATGACTGCCCTGGCCCAGACTCCCGCTGCTGCGGCGTCGGCTGACGCACAGGCTTGCGCGGCATTGCAGGAACTTCCGAATCTGACTGTCCTGTCAGCCCGTCTGGTGCCCGCCACCGATGCATTGCCGGCCTACTGCTATGTGCGCGGGCTGATCTCTCCCTCCACGCTCTACCATGTTCAACTGCCACTTCCGGAAAACTGGAATGCCCGATTCCTGATGTGGGGAGATGGCGGCAAGGACGGCGACCTCGACTTTGCAGACCATCGCCTGGCAGAGGGCTACGCAGTAGCCAACAGCAACACCGGTCACGACAACGCGACAGAGCCTGGGTCCCTGTTCGGTTTCAACAACCGGCAATCCGAAATCGACTTCGGCTACCGGTCCGTGCACCTCACTGTGCTGGCAGGCAAGACGCTGGCGGAACAATACTACCGGCAGGAGCCCACGTATTCCTATTTTGAGGGCTGCTCCACAGGCGGGCGCCAGGGCCTGATGGAAGCGCAGCGCTTTCCGCAGGATTTCGACGGCATCGTTGCAGGTGCTCCCGTCAATTATTACCAGGCCTTGAATGCCGCGGGAGTCTGGTGGCTGCAGCGCATGTTCAAGGACAATTTCGCCGGCAATCTGGCCGTGGACACCGATGGCGATGGCAGTTTTGACAGTGTGAAACTGCTGGAGATTCTCAACGGGCGGGTACTGGAGCGCTGTGATGCCGGTGACGGGATTCGCGACGGCGTGCTCGGCAATCCGCAGAGCTGTGAGTTCGAGCCAAAGCGCGATCTGGCTGATCTGCAGTGTGCTGCTGGCACCGCCGGCGACAGCTGCTTTACCCCGGCGCAGATACAGACTGTTGCTGACTTCTACAGCGGACCCTATGACGACGCGGGCACCATTCTGTATCCCGGCAAGGCGCTCGGATCAGAGTTGGAGTGGATCAATCTGTACGTGCCCAATGCGCGCAATCGCAATGCCCCCTCCATGCTGGTGGGGCCGGCCGGCGACCATGTGAATTTCTTGTTTTACGAGGAAGATCCCGGGCTGACAGTGCCGGACCTGAGCAATCCGACGCATGTGCCAGGTCGCAATGCCGTGCTGCCAGAGTTCTCATGGCTGGATTTCGACATCAATGATCTGAGCAATGGCAGCGCCGCCTTGATGCAGCAGATCATGGACGCAACGGACCCCGACCTGAGCCGGTTTCTGGAGGAGCAGGGCGGCAAGCTGATCCTTTACCACGGCTGGAGCGACTCTTTGTCCTCCGCAAAGGCCACGGTGCAGTACTTCAACGACATGACAGGCGCAACATTCGCCGACAATCTGCAGGCTGCCGGCGACAGCACGCGACTTTTCCTCGCGCCTGGCATGGGCCACTGCGCCGGTGGGCCCGGACCCAACACGTGGGACAAACTGCCAGCACTGGTGGACTGGGTGGAAAATGGCAGGGCGCCAGACAGTATCCTGGCGACACACAGCAGCAATGGCGAGGTGGACAACGAGCGACTGCTGTGTCCGTTCCCGCAGCAGGCGGTATATAGCGGCCCGGCGGGTGGCCAGGATGATCCAGCGAACTGGAAGGCAGAAAACTTCAGTTGCCGGTGAGCAGCCGCGCCAGGTAATGCCCCGTAAATGACGCCGGATTGTGTGCTACCCGCTCCGGCGTGCCTTCGGCGATGATCTGTCCGCCGCCGTTGCCGCCTTCCGGGCCAAGGTCCACGATCCAGTCGGCTGTCTTGATGACATCCAGATTGTGCTCGATCACCACGATGGTATTGCCCTGATCGCGCAGGCGATGCAGCACAGCCAGCAATTGCTTGATGTCTTCGAAATGCAGGCCGGTGGTTGGCTCGTCCAGGATGTAGAGAGTCTGGCCAGTGTCGCGTTTGGACAGCTCCCGCGCCAGTTTCACGCGCTGTGCCTCGCCTCCTGACAGGGTTGTGGCGGCCTGTCCCAGACTCAGGTAGGACAGCCCCACTTCCACCAGCGTCTGCAGCTTGCGGGCAATGGCCGGTACAGCATCGAAAAAGGCACGCGCGTCCTCGATGGTCATTTCGAGCACTTCGCAGATATTCTTGCCCTTGTACTTCACTTCCAGCGTCTCGCGGTTGTAACGCTTGCCGAGGCACACATCGCAGGCGACGTAAACGTCCGGCAGAAAGTGCATTTCCACCTTCACCACCCCATCGCCCTGGCAGGCTTCACAGCGGCCGCCTTTCACGTTGAAGCTGAAGCGGCCGGTCTTGTAGCCGCGTGCCCGGGCTTCCTGCGTGCCCGCGAAGAGGTCGCGGACCGGGGTGAAAATACCGGTGTAAGTGGCGGGATTGGAGCGCGGCGTGCGGCCAATGGGGCTCTGGTCGATGTCCACGACCTTGTCCAGCTTGTCCAGGCCTTCAATGCTGGCATGTGCGGCGGGTGTCAGCGTCGTCGCTCCATTTAGAAGTGTCGCTGCCAGCGGGTACAAGGTGCCATTGATGAGGGTGGACTTGCCTGAGCCGGACACCCCCGTAATGCAAGTGAGCAGCCCCAGTGGAATGCTCAGGTCCACATCGCGCAGATTGTTCCCCGTCGCGCCCAGCAGACGCAGCATCTTCTTCGGACTGGCTTGCACGCGCCGCGCGGGCACGTCGATCTTCAGGCGGCCCGACAGATACTTGCCCGTGATGGATTCCTCCGAATCAAGAATGTCCTGCAGACTGCCCTGGGCGACGATTCGTCCCCCATGCACGCCTGCGCCCGGCCCGATATCGATGATGTGATCGGCGTGGCGAATGGCGTCTTCATCGTGCTCGACAACGATGACGGTATTGCCGATGTCACGCAGGTGAAACAGCGTGCGCAGCAGGCGGTCATTGTCGCGCTGATGCAGACCGATGGAAGGCTCGTCCAGAATGTACATCACCCCCACCAGGCCGGCCCCGATCTGGCTGGCCAGACGGATGCGCTGGGCCTCGCCGCCGGAGAGCGTGTCGGCGCTGCGGTTGAGGGTCAGATAGTTCAGGCCGACATCGATCAGGAAGCGCAGACGGTCCTGCAATTCCTTCAGTATCTTTTCGGCAATCGTCGCGCGGTTGCCCTGCAGTGTCAGCGTATGGAAGTAGCTGGCGGCATCGGTGATCGTCATTGCCGAGACACCGGGCAGGTTCATGTTGTCGATGTGGACGCTGCGTGCAGCAGGTTTCAGGCGCGTGCCCTCACAATCAGGACATGGCTGCGAGCTCAGGAAGCGGGCGAGGTCTTCGCGCACCATGCTCGACTCGGTTTCGTGATAGCGCCGTTCCATGTTGGGCAGAATGCCTTCGAAAGCATGACGACGCGTGACGGTATCGCCGCGATCATTGAGGAAATGGAAGTCAATCTGTTCCTTGCCACTGCCGCGCAGCACAGCTTCCCGATGCGCGGGCTTCAGGTCTCGCAGAGGCGTGTCCACTTGGAAGCCATAGTGACTGGCCAGCGAACTCAACATCTGGAAATAGTAAAAATTGCGCCGGTCCCAACCGCGAATGGCGCCCTCTGCAAGACTCAGCGAGTCGTCAGTGACGATGCGTTTCTCATCGAAGAACTGCTTCAGGCCCAGGCCGTCACAGCTGGTGCAGGCGCCTGCCGGATTGTTGAACGAGAACAGGCGGGGCTCCAGTTCGCTGATGCTGTGGCCGCACAGAGGACAGGCGAAGCGGGACGAGAACAGCAGGTCTTCCGCTGCTGAGGGAGAACCGTCTTCCTCCATGAACGCCACCATGGCGAGTCCGTCGGCCAGCTTTAATGCCGTCTCGAAACTCTCGGACAAGCGCTGCTGGATGTCCGGGCGCACTTTCAGGCGGTCGATCACCACGTCGATGTTGTGCTTCTTGTTCTTTTCCAGTTCAGGCGGGTATTCCAGTTCTGTCACGATGCCATTGATGCGGGCTCGGATATAGCCGCTGGTCTTGAGTTCGCTGAACACATGCAGATGTTCGCCCTTGCGGTCACGCACCAGTGGCGCCAGCACCATCAGGCGCGTGCCCTCTGGCAGGGCCAGCACCTGGTCCACCATCTGGCTGACCGTCTGGGCCTGCAGCTTCTTGTGATGCGTGGGGCAGTACGGATCGCCGACGCGGGCGAACAGCAGCCGCAGATAATCGTGAATTTCCGTGATGGTGCCGACAGTGGAGCGCGGATTGTGCGACGTGGACTTCTGCTCGATGGAAATAGCCGGGGACAGCCCTTCGATGTGATCGATATCGGGCTTGTCCATCATCGACAGGAACTGGCGCGCGTAGGTCGACAGCGACTCGACATAGCGGCGCTGACCTTCGGCATAGAGTGTGTCGAATGCCAGTGAGGACTTGCCCGAGCCCGACAGTCCGGTGATCACAACCAGCTTGTCCCGCGGGATGGTGACATTGATGTTCTTCAGGTTATGGGTGCGCGCCCCTCTGACGATGATCTTGTCCATACAACCCCACACTCGCGACAACGTGAAAAAGCCAGCCGGTGATTATGATTAAATCGCCACAGGAGAGCAAAGCCTCAAGCGCGCGTTTCTATTGATGCTATGCTTGCGTTAGACTAGCGCCCACGAGATTTCAGTCGATTCCGTGGTGCATCCAGGGAAATCAGCAAGGTTAACGAGGAGAATATTGTGGCTAGCAGAGGCGTAAACAAAGTAATTCTGGTGGGCAATTGCGGGGGAGATCCCGAGACGCGTCATCTGCCCAGTGGCGGTGCTGTGACCAATCTGACTCTCGCCACCAGTGAAACCTGGAAAGACAAGAATACTGGCGCGCAACAGGAAAAAACGGAGTGGCACCGGGTAGTGTTCTTCAATCGTCTGGCGGAAATCGTCAACGAGTATGTCAAGAAAGGCTCGAAGCTCTACATAGAAGGCAGTTTGCGCACGCGCTCGTGGGAGCAGGATGGTATCAAGCGTTACGCTACTGAAATCGTCGCCAATGAAATGCAGATGCTGGATTCCCGTGGCGGTCAGGGCGGCGGTGGCATGAACGATGGCGGTTACGACAGTCAATTCGGTCAGGAGTCCGCGCCTGCGCAGTATGGCAACCGTCAGCGCGAATCTGCGCCGGCTCCCAGTCAGTCGTCCTCTCAGCCGCCGGCAGGCTTTGACAATTTCGACGACGACATTCCGTTCTGATTGCAGAGGACTTTGATGCAGGGTCAAGGGGCAAGGTGAAGCCACTAATTTTCGGGGCCGAGAGTGCGGTCGGCAAAGAGCTGCTGAAGCAGTTTCAGGCACGGGGTGTGAATTACATCGCTCTGGAGCCCGGCCGCACAGACACCCGTGATTCCCTCGCCCTGGCCCGCGTGATCACGCAGGCCGAGCCCGATCAGGTCATCAATCTGTCCTCCTATCGTGCCGGCAGCCAGCTTGCCGTTATGGATGCCGAGCTGCATCCTCTGGACTGCGAGCGCATCAATCACGATCAGCCGTCTGTCATTGCACAGGTCTGCGATCACCTGAATATTCCGCTGCTGCACCTGTCCACCGCCTATGTCTTCAATGGCGACAAGAAACTGGGTTACAACGAGCAGGATGTGGTCATGCCCCTCGGCGTCTACGGGGCAAGTTCGGCACGCGGCGAAGAAGCCATCGCAGCGGCACTGAACAAACATGTGATAGTTCGCACTGGATGGATTTTCGGAGCGGGTCAGGATGAACACATCCGCCGCTGGATTGAGGAAGCCCGGCAAGGGGAAGGGGCGGTGATGGTGCTGCGCCGCAAGTTCAGCCCTACGCCAGTGGAAGACGTGGCCCGGGTGCTGGTCGCCATTTCGCACCAGGTGGATTGTCACGCCAGCGTCTGGGGTACATATCACTACTGTGGTCTGGAGACCAAACGCGAAAGTGAGTTCGTTCAGCATGTTCTGAAGATGGCTGCCCAGCACGACGAGAGCATCTTCAAGTTGCTGGACCACCTCAGTCTCAATCTCGTGCGTGCCGAGTCTCCCGAGATTACCAACACCACGCTGGCCACCAAGAAAATTTTCGATACTTTTGGAATCAAGCAGCGCTCCTGGCACGGCAGTCTGCAGGCCCTGATCAAGAGTTTCTACAAGAGTCGTCCGTCCGGGACGATGGAAGAAAATTGAGGATGCCATGGCAGAAATCGCTGGCTCACGCCTGACCCCGATCGATGAAGCATTGCGCATGCTGCTAGCAGACATGGAGACTGTAGCCAACACAGAGACAGTCGCCATCAAGCGCTCGCTGAATCGCGTACTCGCTCATGCCATTGACGCGCCTATCCATGTACCGGGGTACAACAACAGTGGCATGGATGGGTATGCGCTCAACAGTGCCGAGCTGCAGTCAGGGAGCAGCCGATTGCGCGTGTCACAACGCATCATTGCTGGCAGTGAGGGAGAGGTGCTTGAAAAGGGCACGGCGGCCCGCATCTTCGCAGGCGCACCGATGCCGCCGGGTGCCGACGCCGTCGTCATGCAGGAGAACTGCACCCTCGAAGGCGACACCATTACTGTTCACCAGGCTGTCAGTGCCGGCGAGAATGTGCGGCTGGCGGGTGCTGATGTCTTGCGCGGCAGTCGCCTGTTCGAGGCAGGGCATCGGTTGCGGGCGCCGGATGTAGGAATGCTGGCAGGCGTGGGTCTGGCCTGGGTGGAAGTGCGCAGCCCTCTGCGCGTGGGCGTACTGACGACCGGCAACGAGCTGGTGCGACCAGGGCAGGTCCTGGCTGCCGGACAGATTTACAACTCGAATTTCTACACCTTGCGCGCCTTGCTGCGCGGCCTTGGTCACGAGATTCTGGATTGCGGCATCGTGCCCGATTCTCTTGAAGCAACAGAAGAAGCGCTGCGGGCTGCCTCGGAAAACACCGACTGCATCATCAGCAGCGGGGGCGTATCGGCGGGGGAAGAGGACCATGTCCGCAACGCGCTGGCGCGCGCGGGTGAACTGACAATGTGGAAGCTTGCCATCAAACCTGGAAAGCCCTTCGCATTTGGCAGAATTGCCGGCAAGCCCTTTTTCGGCTTGCCGGGAAATCCTGTCTCTGCTTTCGTCAATTTTGCGCTGATCGTCAGGCCATGTCTGGAAAGGCTGGGTGGGGTGCGGGTAGAACCGCCAATTCTCTGGATGTTGCCCGCCGCTTTCTCAATGCCTGCGACGGGAATGCGGCAGGAGTATCTGCGTGTCCGCATAGATCGCGGGGCGCAAGGTGTGCCTGGGATAACGCTGACTGGCAACCAAAGCTCCGGCGTGTTGTCTTCCGTCAGTCATTGCGACGGACTCGCGGTAGTGCCTCCGTACACCACGGTGAATCCGGGCGACTTGTTGAGATTCATTCCTTTAAGTGAGATAGTCGGCCCTGTCTGACGGGGCTGGAATCAACCATGAACGAGCAAACCATGCGGTTTTTCAGAATTGCAGATTTGAGGATAACGGCACTGTTGGCCCTGGCGGCACTCGCTGCCTGCCAACCGACGCAACCGGCGCGTGTCGTGCTGGTGCCTGTTCCCGAGCCAGTGGTGGAAGACACCTCTGCCGCCGATATAGCCGCTGCCGAGGCCGCCTTCGAAGAGCAGCTGCGGTATCAGCGGCGCATTGCCGATCTCAACTACGAGGGGATCAAGGCCCTTAACGCCAATCGTCTGCTGACGCCTCCGGATACCAGCGCCCACGCTTACTTCATGCGGGTTCTGGCCATTGAGCCCGAGAATGTCGCCGCCTTGAAAGGCCTGCGTGACATCGTCGAGAAATACCTGCAGCTGGCGGAGCAGGCCAGCCGTCAGGGCCAGTACGACAGTGCGAAGACCTATCTGCGCCGGGCCGAGGAGGTCGATCGGACTCACGAAGGGATCGCCCGCGCCTGGGTGGCACTCGAAGCGGCCATGAAGTCTTCCGATGTCATTCACAGCCTGGATGCCCGAGATCTGGCCAACCGCTCCGACGAACTGATGGCGCAGCTGGCCAGCATTGCCGTACAGGCGCGGGAGTCCGGAGCCTTCTTCCTGATTACAGCTCCCAATGATGCGCAGGCACGCTGGATCTATGCGCAGATGCAGGCGGCCGTTGAAGGTCATCGTCTGCGCGGCAATATTGAGCTCGGCGAGTCTCCCACCATCCGCCTGATACTTCCTACTGATGACGCCTGACACCGGGCGCGAGGTCACTCATGCTTGTTGATCGTCTCAAGGGGCTGATGCCTTCACTAGCGACCTGGCACTCACTGGGCGTGATCGGCAAAGTCGGTGGCGCCCTGCTGGCTGTGTATCTGCTGGTTGTTCTGGTGCTGAGTTTTTACTGGAGCGCCGAGCCTGATCCTTTCTCCGTGTACGACACGATGAACGAGAAGCTGGCGGGTGCAAGTCCGGTGGTTGGCGCTGCCACCTCTGCAACCCTGATTCGCGCGGCAGAAACCTTGCTCGACAAGCCGGGCGGCTTTCTCAGCAATGACATTACTCCTCCCGGCGTTCTGCTCGACAACATCCCCAGCTGGGAATTCGGCGTGCTGGTGCAGGTGCGGGATCTGTCGCGGGCATTTCGCGAAAATTTCAGTCGCTCGCAGTCGCAATCGGCGGAAGATGTCGATCTGGTGATCGTGGAACCACAATTCCATTTCCCCAATGACAGCTGGCTGTTTCCCGCGTCGGAGGACGAGTACCGCAAGGCCATCGTTGCGATGGAGTCGTATCTGCAGCGCATAGCCGACAGCAATGTCGAAGACGCCCAGTTCTATGCGCGTGCCGACAATCTGTCACGCTGGCTGGTGAATGTGGAGTCGCGGCTTGGCAGCCTCTCGCAGCGGCTGAGTGCGAGTGTCGGACAGTCGCAGATGAACACCGATACAGCTGGCGAGCCTGCAGCCGAGCAGTCCACAGTTGTGCCTGGTCAACGCACGGTGCGAACGCCCTACATGCAGATCGACGATGTTTTCTATGAAGCGCGTGGCGCCACCTGGGCACTTATGCACTTCTTGCAGGCGGTGGAGGTGGACTTCGACGCGGTGCTGCGTGACAAGAATGCGCTGGTCAGCGTGCGCCAGATCATTCGCGAGCTGGAAGCGAGTCAGCGCACTGTTTTCAGTCCCGTCATTCTCAATGGTGGTGGCTTCGGTCTTTTCGCAAATCACTCCCTTGTCATGGCCAACTATGTGTCGCGGGCCAATGCCGCGATCATCGATCTTCGCGAGTTGCTCAATCAAGGCTGATGGGACGATGCCTGCGCATCTTGAATTCTCGATTAGGTAGCTCGACCTGTCTGTGTTACAGTGCCGCCCGAGCTTTGGTTGATTGACCAAAGGCGTCATCGTTAATTGCAAGGTCCTCCCGGCCCACGGTCGCGAATGTCCCCTCTCTAGAGTGCCAATTACTGCATGCCGCACTGTGTGTATCGCACAATACATGGCAACGCTGTCCCGCGGATGAATTTCGCGTGTCTTCCCTGAAGACCGCATCCTTTACTCCGCACCCGGCTGTCTTTTTTTCTGTCCACTGCGCGCTGCGTTCCCACGCGGGTCTGCCTCTGCAGGCTGGACGCCAAGGTGCCTGTTGGCACTTTCAGGAGTTTTATGAGTTTTGCAAATCTCGGGCTTTCAGAAGCCCTGTTGAAAGCCTTGAATGATCAAGGTTATACCGAACCAACCCCCATACAGGCCCAGGCCATTCCTGCCATTCTGCTTGGCAGTGACATGATGGCATCGGCACAGACCGGCACCGGCAAGACGGCAGGCTTCACGCTGCCACTGTTGCAGAAGCTGGCCCTGCAGCCACGTGCTTCCGGCAATCACATCCGCGCCCTGGTGCTCACGCCAACCCGTGAACTGGCCGCGCAGGTGCACGACAGCATCGAGACATACGGCAAATACCTGTCCCTGCGCTCCGCCGTAGTGTTTGGCGGCGTGAAGATCAATCCGCAGATGCTGAAGTTGCGTGGCGGGGTCGAAATTCTGGTAGCAACGCCAGGTCGTCTGCTGGACCTGTTCCAGCAGAATGCCGTGAAGTTTGATCAGGTGAACACCTTGATTCTTGACGAAGCAGATCGCATGCTCGACATGGGTTTCATCAATGACATCAAGAAAATTCTTGCGCGTCTGCCAAAGCAGCGGCAGAACCTGATGTTCTCTGCCACGTTCTCTTCCGAGATCCAGGCACTGGCCAAGGGCCTGCTCAATGATCCCGTTCAGGTGAGCGTTGCGCCCATGAACACGGCGACAGAGCTGGTGGAACAGACCCTGTACATTGTCGACAAAGGCCGCAAGACCGACGTGCTCAAGCACCTCATCAAGTCTGAAGGCTGGTATCAGGCGCTGATCTTCAGCCGCACCAAGCACGGAGCCAACAAGTTGGTGAAGCAGCTCGAGGACGACGGTATCCACGCAGCCGCCATTCACGGCAACAAGAGCCAGGCGCATCGTACCAAGGTGCTTGAGCGCTTCAAGGAAGGCAAACTGCAGATTCTGGTTGCAACGGATATCGCTGCGCGCGGCATCGACATTGACCAGCTGCCTCAGGTTGTGAACTTCGACCTTCCGAACGTGCCCGAAGATTATGTGCATCGTATCGGACGCACCGGCCGTGCCGGGTCCACCGGTCGCGCGATCTCTCTTGTGTGCGGCGAAGAAAACAAGATGTTGCGGGACATCGAGCGCGTGCTGAAGCGCCCGATCACCCGCGTGGAGCTTGAAGGCTTCAAGCCGACGGAAGACTTTGCGAACGCCAAGCCGATGGCAGCACCTGGCCGCGGGGAATCCTCTGGCCGGCCACGTGGCCAGTCGCAGGGCGCCGGTCGCGGCCGGCCGCAGGGCGCACCACGCGGCAATACGCCGCGTGGCAGTTCAGCACCGCGTGGCGATTCGCCGCGCAGTGACAGCCCCCGCAGCAGTGATGGCGGCGGCAACCGGGGCACCTATGGTGATACGACTCCCGTGCGCACGTCTGACAATCGTGGCTCCCAGGGTCGCGGTGCCGATGGTCGCAGCGCGTCGCACAACGCCAACGCACGTCCCTACGGTGATCGTGGCAACGGTGGTGACAACCGCGGCCGTGCCACTGGCCGCCCGGCGCAGTCCGGACAGCCACAGCGCAAGCCGGCACCAACGACGACGGTGCTGTACCGCTCCAGTTGACGCCTTCTGCGGAGCAGTGAGGTGCCGGGTCTGCCCTATTTCGGCGATGCCTGACACACCTGCCCCGGCCCGTCGGCCACGGTGACGCACGCCTGGCCGACCGCAGACTGGTCGGTGGCGTCGGTGCAGCTCTGCCCCTGGGTCATCCGGCGCAGAGTGCCAAGCGGCGTCAGCTGCTCGATCGAGAAGGGCGTCTGCAGCGTGACCGCGAAACGCTCCTTGCTGTCAGATTCTGGCAACGGCTACTTCCAGCGTGTCCGCGCGGGCGTCGTACTCCGTCACGCCGCCTTCTGCCTGATCCACGTCCTCCGCCAGAAACAACGTGCATTGACGCAGCCCGGTGTTCCCGTAGAACAAGCCGCTGAAGCGATGCAGGGTGCTCCTGACGTTTATTCCGCTGAGATCCACGAAACTGTTGCCTGCATAGACATTGATCTGCTTGCTGCTGTCCTGCAGCAGCTAAGCCCCGCAACAGGCCCCGCAGGCGGCGTGACAGACGGCAGGCTCAAGCTTGCCGGTGAAGGTGACACATTCGGCAGCTTGTGCCGACTGAGCGAGCGACATCAACATCGCAAGCGTGAAACTTGCTGCACGCAGGAGTGGCAGCGACCTAAGCGTACCTCTTGCAGAATTGAGGCATTTTCGCGGGGAAATAACCCACGGAGGCCCTCGCGGCAGTGTCTGCCGTCACACGCATTGCAACAGGCTCGCGAAATTCTCAGTCAGCGCGTGGTTCCGGTGTCGGACTTGTGCCGATCTCCGCACGTTCATCGATCTCGAGCAGATCGCCAGGCGCGCAGTCCAGTGCGTCGCAGAGTAACGCGAGCGTATCAAACCGCACACCCTTGACCTTGCCGGTTCGCAGCAGGGACAAATTGGCTTCCGTGATGCCGATGCGTTCTGCCAGATCGCGGGCCTTGACCTTGCGCCGGGCGAGCATGACATCGAGGCGCACTACGATGTGTTTCATATGAAGGCGTCGTTCTCTTCCTTGAGACTGGCCGCCGCGGTGAGGATGCGGCCCGTCAGACTGATGAACAGCGCAAATGTCAGCATGCCGACGAACTCGCGCCCGAAGAACTCGCCCTTCCCATAGAACTGCAGAGCCTTGCTGAGGTGCTTGACTGCCTCGAATAGGAACATGGCCGGCACTGCCTCGAGCAACAGCAGGCTCAGGGCTTGCAGGCCCTGCCGTGCCTTGTGAGTGTCTGCGGGAAGAGTCCTGTCCATATCTGCCTCAGTAAATACTGTTTTGTTTCTATAAATTATTGCTAAACAATAATTTAAACAAGAGACTTCCGAAAAATCCTTTTTCTGAGTAGGCTCTGCTCAGATTCAGTCTCCCTGCATGGATTGTCCCTGTAAACCAAGGTGCTCCGCCCGCGTTGAGCGTTGCAGGGTAATGCAGTTCGCGCAGGCGGACGGGCAGGACAGACCGCCTGCTGAGCAGGTCTGCAACACACAGCGGAGTGCTTCAAACTGGACAGGTTGACCACACTCGATCGGTTCCTTGCTGATGTACAGGGCAGGGCCTACCGTATTGCACAGATTGCGACCAATAGTTCGGACGATGCGCTGGATCTTGTGCAGGACGCCATGTTCAAGCTGGTCGAGAAGTATGCTGACCGCGATGAGCAGGAATGGGGGCCTTTGTTCCACAGTATTCTGCAAAGCCGCATCAATGACTGGCATCGACGAGGCACTGTGCGCCGGCGTGTGATGGGATGGTTGGCCCGTTCAGAAGACGACGAGGAAGATCCCATCGAGCGCGTGGCCGACGAAGCACAGCGCAGTCCTGAGCAACATGTGCAGATGAGCGTCAGCATGGAGAAGCTGCAGGAAGCGCTGCAGGCATTGCCGCTTCGCCAGCAGCAGGTGTTTCTGCTGCGTGTCTGGGAAGGCCTGGACGTGCGGCAAACAGCGCAGGCCATGGCCTGTGCTGAAGGCAGCGTCAAGTCCCACTATTCACGTGCCGTGCACACATTGCGGCAACAACTGGGTGAGCATTGGTAATGGGCAGAGAATTCGACGCAGACTTGCTGGGCGGGCTTGGCGATGACGAGCGCTTCGTGCTGCGTGTGGCAGCCGAACTGGACACAAGCCTTGGCGCGATGACACTGGCTCAGCGCGAGCGTCTGGATCTCGCGCGACGCCAGTCTCTCGCGTGTGTGGCTGCGAAGATCGAGGGAAGTCCCGATGAACATCCTGCGCTGGCCAGAGCGCTGACCGACAGTGCCGATCAGATTCCTGCGGAAGTTCGCCTGCGTCTGGATGGCATTCGCGCGCAGGCCATGGTCAGAGCGCGAGCCGCGCAGAAGGCTGAGTATTCAGAAACACCGTGGTGGCGTCTGCCTCGCGGGTTTGCTGTACCTGCCGGGGCCTTCGCCTCGGTATGCGTACTGGTGACGACGCTTGCGATCTATTCTCCGGGCGATGTGCCGGAAGTTCTGCCGGTAGCCTTGTCCGAGGACGGCGTGCTGATCACTTCTGCCGATGAACTGGAGCTTTATCAAAACCTCGAATTTTATCAGTGGCTTGCAGACAATGGTCTGCAGAACTGAGACTGCCATGCGCTTGTTGTGTCTGCTGATCTCCCTCGGTTGGGGAGCAGCTTTGCCTGCACAGGAAGCCGCGTTGCCAACGCCGGCGCCCAGTCCCGAGCCGCAGGCGGCAGATGTGCAGGAAGAGACCCCTTCAATAGAATTTCTGGAGTTTCTGGGAGAGTGGGAAACAGATGAAGGGGAGTGGATCGCTCCCGAAGAACTGGCGGACGATGAGTTCGCACAACTTCTGGAGGCGGCATTTGAAACAGGACCCGAAGACAGTGACTGACACCATGACTGTGAGAATCAAGAATCGACCCGCCAGGCATTTCGGCCACAGTGCCCTTGCCGTGGTATTTGCGCTGCTTTGCGGAAACTCCTTGCAGGCGCAGAGTGTTACGCCCTGGAGCGAGCTGTCCCAGGCCGAGCAGCAGATGTTGCAGCAGGTTCAACCAGGCTGGGAGTCTCTGAGTGCAGATCAGCAGGAGCGCCTGCGCCGAGGCGTGGCGCGCTGGCAACAGATGGCCCCGGAAGAACGCAATCAGGCCCGCCAGCAGCAGAATTACCTTCAGCAGTTGACTCCGGATCAGCGGGAACTGATCAATCAGCGCTTTCGGCAATTCAACGATGTGCCCCAGGGACAGCAGCAGCGGCTGCGGGATATCCAGCGGCAGTTCCGCGATCTGCCGCAGCCGCAGCGCGATGCCCTGCGTCAGCGCTTTGAAAGTCAGCGGCTTGAACGTCTGCAACGACCCGAATCACAGCCCAACAGGCCCGACGTCCTGCAGAATCGCCCGGAAGTGCAGCGAAGCCGTCCGGACGTGCAGTTGCAGCGACCAGGTCCGCAGGATATTCCCCGCACGCAGCCCCCGCGAATTGAACGTCCGAACCCTCAAGGTGGCATTCCACAAAGGCCGGGCATCGGTCGCTGATTTCCAGCCTGGCGTCGCAT
>CAISYX010000107.1 GCA_903889815.1 uncultured Gammaproteobacteria bacterium | reverse complement strand
CTTTCGCGATCACCAATGATAGACTTATATTATATGCTTTTTCTCTGATGGGATTATGCTCCATCTTGGGTCATTTTAAGGGGAATCCATATTTTATGGCGTTAAGATTACGCATCTTGGTTGAACACAAATCATAATTTGGAAGGACGCAAATATGACTCGTAAAATTGCCATCATAACCGGCGGAAGCCGGGGGCTTGGAGCAAATGCGGCTCTTAAACTGGCAGCTCGCAACACGGATTTGATTATCACATACAAGCAGAACAAGACCGCTGCCGATGAGCAAGTTTCCAGTAGTATAAAGCTGGGTGCACGGGCAACCGCTTTATATCTTGATGCTGGCTCTATTGCAGGAATTCCTGCTTTCAAGGCTCAGGTGCAGGAAATATTGGCCCAATGGGGCAGAGAGCGCTTTGATATTCTTGTCAATAATGCTGGAATGGGTATCCATGCTGCTTTTGCTGATGTGACAGAAGCTCAGTTTGATGATCTGATGAATGTTCACTTGAAAAGTGTTTTTTTCCTGACCCAGGCGCTTGTGCCGCTGATGGCCGATGGCGGACGCATACTCAATGTTTCTTCCGGTCTTGCCCGTTTTGCTTTGCCGGGCTATTCAGTCTATGCCTCAATGAAAGGTGCCATTGAAGTGCTTACCCGGTATCTTGCCAAAGAGCTCGGTCACCGGGGCATCTCGGTTAATGTCCTTGCACCGGGAGCAATAGAAACAGACTTTGGCGGAGGGAATGTCCGTGACAACAAACAGCTTAACTCATTCGTTGCTTCTCAAACGGCATTGGGGCGTGTCGGTCTCCCGGACGATATTGGCGATCTCATTGCGACATTGGTTTCTGACGACTGCCGATGGGTGAATGGTCAGCGTATCGAAGCGTCCGGAGGTATGTTTATCTGAAAGGCCCGGAAAGATTTTTTGAAAGAAAAGCAAATGCTCCAGCGTAATAGAAGTAGGAAGCAGGATAAGCTTGGTTCCTCAGAATTAACTAATCCAAACTTACATTTCTTATGAAAAAGAATTTTATCGCTGGCGTTATTGTTTCACTTGCTGTTTCAGGACTTTTCGGTGGTGTTTCTTTCGCAGCAGACAAACCAGCAGACGCTAAGCCAGCAGTAAAGACCGAAGCAAAAGCAGACGCAAAGGCAGATGCACCGGCACCTAAAGCAAAGAAGAAAGTTGTAAAGAAGAAAGCAGCAAAGAAAGTTGCGAAGAAAGCTGAAGCCGCTGCACCAGAAGCAGGCAAATAAGACTTTCTTATAGTCGAGGTCAATACAGAAAAAGCCCCTTCGCAAGTCGGGGCTTTTTTGTTTCTCAATTCCAGCAGTAATTCGCAAAGCCATCCGGTAATCTTACTTACCGTCTTTCTCAATATTCAAATTATCTGGCACTGATCACCTTGAGTACAATATTTTATATTGCACTGACAATCATGAAAAAACCTTTAGACAGCAGTGTGAGGCTGAGAAATGAATTTACAATTGAACGACAAGGTAGCTATCGTCACGGGTGCAAGTCGCGGCATCGGTAGAAGTATTGCAAAAATACTGGCTGCCGAGGGTATGCGTTTGGTCGTGGTTTCACGCTCTCAAAAACAACTCGAAGAGGTTAGAGAGTCCTCTCGTGTTGAAACTTTAGTTGTGGCCACCGACCTGCGTGACCCTGATGCACCAGCAGCTGTTGTTGCTGCCGCCATCGCACGTTTTGGACAGATCGATCTGCTGGTCAATAACGCAGGGGCGACAAAGCGGGGCGATTTTCTTACACTCCCCGATGCTGACTGGATGGATGGATTTGCACTGAAATTTTTCGGAGCCATGCGCCTCAGTCGCGCTGCCTGGCCATATCTGAAAAAAAGCCAGGGCAGTATTGTCAACATTGTCGGTATTGGCGGACGGACCGGCAGTGAAGAGTTTACCATCGGCGGATCGGTCAACTCCGCATTGCTCAATTTGACAAAATCACTGGCAGATCGTGGAGTCCGTGATGGCATACGCGTTAATGCGATAAATCCAGGATCAATTTTAACTGAGCGCCTTCAGACCCGTGTCGAGAGCTATGCATCACAACATGGAATCGATGAATCGACGGCTCCAGCTCTTATGGCGCAATCATTCGGAGTAGCTCGATTTGGCGACCCTGAAGAGATCGCACAAATGGTTGCTTTTCTTGCGTCCCCGATCGCAGGATTTTGTCAGGGAAGCATTATTGACATAGATGGCGGACAGACACGTACACTCTGACATCGTCAGACCCAGACACATCTCTTTCCACTCTCTATAATGCCCGATGAATCAGCGCCGGATAGTGCTGCACAGTCCGCGTAAAGTGAACATCTGGGTAGCCGAACACCATTGCATAGCCAAAGATGTGGTCATCTGGAATTCCAAGTAACTGTCGAGTTTCGGGCAAAAGATCGTTGATTGCCCATTTAGCAAGACCGTTCCAGACGGTGCCTACCCCATTTGCTTGCGCGAAGAGCTCGAAATACGAGAGGGCTATCAGGCAGTCCGGCTCAGGTGTTGGAACTGTCATAGGTGCTGAAGCGATCACCAGATGAGGAGCCCCACGAAAAATGATATCTATCTTGTGGTCTTCCCAAATCCTGACAAAGTTGGCGTACGATTCCATTTTTTGGGGCAGTGTATTTTCTTTGATCAGTTTCCCCAGTCCGGCCATCACTGCGTTACGCAATTGAGCAACCTTCTCCTTACTGTCTAATACTGTAAAAAGAACCTGACGTGAGATCGGAAGAGCGTCGTGTAGGGAAAGAGTGTT
>CAISYX010000106.1 GCA_903889815.1 uncultured Gammaproteobacteria bacterium | reverse complement strand
GGAATTTGCCCGTTCTCTCGATCGGGTATTGCTCTTGCGCAACGGACGACTGGAAGAGCTGGATGCGCCGACCCGCGCCGCGATCGCTGCCCGGGGTCTCAAGGCCAGCCTGGTCGAAGTGCCGGAGCAGCAGGGACTTCTTCATGGCGAATGACGCCTCCAGCATTCCCGCGATTGCGCCATACGCAGAACACTCCTTTTCGGCGTTCATCGCGCTACGCTATGTCAGTGTTGGTCGGCGCAGTCAGCTGGTGTCGTTCATGTCCGCTCTCACCGTCAGCGGGCTCGCCCTGGGCATAGCCATCCTCATCACAGTGCTGTCGGTGATGAATGGTTTCGACCGCGAGGTGCGGGAAAACATTCTGGGTATTCTGCCTCATGGCACAGTCAAGTCTCAGGAGCCCCGAGGTCCTGAGCAATGGCAGGCCATCGAAGCCATTCTGGCGGCCAATCCGGCAGTCCTCGATTTTGCTCCCCAGATTGAAGCCACCGGCGTCTTGGCAGGGAACGGTTTCGCCAAGGGAGTCCTGGTGCAGGGCGTAGACCCGCAAGCCGAGCAACGTATATCCATTCTTGATCGCTTCATGGAGGAAGGTTCGCTTGCCGGACTTCAGGAAGCCCGTTTCCGCATAATCCTCGGTGCGACACTCGCTCAGAATCTGGGCGTAGGTCTGGGTGACCGTGTCACTCTCTATTCTCTGGAAGTCTCAGTGAATCCTCTGGTGCCTCTGCCAACGCAGCGACAGTTCACCGTGGCCGGTATTTATAAGGTGGGCACGCTGGAGCTGGACAGTGCCATGGCCATGATTACGCTGCAGGATGCCCAGGCGCTCTACCGATTGCGGGACACCTATACGGGCTTGCGCTTCAAGATTCAGGACCTGCTGCAGGTGCGTGCGGTTGCTGCTGATCTTGCCGAGGACCTGCCCGGCGCGCTGGAAGTGGACACCTGGACTCGCGTGTTCGGTAACATCTACGAGAACATTCAGTTTTCTCGCACAATCGTCAGTTTTCTGCTCTGGCTGCTGGTGGGCGTGGCCGCCTTCAATCTCGTGGTAAGTCTTGTCATGATCGTGCGCGACAAGCGGGGCGACATCGCCATTTTGCGCACGATCGGCGCCAGCCCGCAGACTATCGGCCGAATATTCATGACTCAGGGCTGCATCGTAGGGCTCATCGGTACTGCCATTGGAATAGCCTTCGGGATCCTGTTTTCCCTGACAGTCGGAGACCTTGCTGCAATGCTGGAGCGGATGCTAGGCATCACGCTGCTCAGTGCAGAGGTGTATCCCGTTGACTTTCTGCCCTCGGAGCTGCGGCTGAGTGATATTCTGGGTGTCAGCATTGGCGTGTTCGTCCTGTCCCTTCTGGCCACTCTTTACCCTGCCTGGCGCGCGTCCCGCGTGCAACCTGCCGAAGCTCTGCGTCTGGAATAGCCCCCGCAGCGACTGCGAACACAGCCTATACTTGCGGAACGACACTGATGTCTTCCGCTTCCGGATTTTCCATGCGCTCACGGATGATCGCCGCCTGTTCAGGCATGGCCCTGGTCACTTTTTTTCCTGCTTTGCCGCCACTGCCTCCCTTGCTGTTGCCTGCACTTGTGCCAGTGCTTTGTGTGGCGGTCTGGCGGGCCCGGCAGGCAAACGCTCTGCTGCTTGCATTTGCGCTCGGTCTTGTCTGGAGCATGTGTTTTGCCCAAAACCGGCTGGAGAGACTGTTGCCTCCCTATCTCGAAGCGCGCGATTTCTGGGTTACGGGGCTTGTAAGCGGTCTGCCGGAACAAGGTGACAGGGCTCAGCAGGTGCGGTTCACAGTTGAACGCAGTTGCTTCGACCTGCTTCCATCCGATTGTTCTGCAGCCAGCAAGGTCTTTCGCAATCGCCAGATTCAGCTCAACTACTACGGACAAGAAAGGCTGGAGCCAGGACAACGCTGGTTCTGGCGCGTGCGCCTGAACGCCCCGCGCGGCTTTGCCAATCCCGGGGGCTTTGATTATGAAGCCTGGCTGATCCAGCAAGGCTTTGCGGCGCGGGGCTATGTGCGGGAAACGTCCTTCACGGAACGGCTCGAGGACGGCGGAGCATGGGTGTAGAGGTTACGTTACGTTCTGCGCGAACGTTTGCTGCTGGCACTTGAGGGCAGGCCGAATGCAGGCATCATCGTGGCGCTGGTGCTTGGTGACGGTGAGCAGATCAGCGCAGAAAACTGGAAGCTTTTTACACAGACCGGCACCAACCATCTGATCGTGATTTCAGGGCTGCATATCGCGTTCGTCGCCTGGATGTGCCATGGCCTGGTGGCCTGGCTCGTGCGCTTGAGTCCGCTGCTCTTGTTGCGACTGCCGGCTCAGCAATGGGGCGCGGTGGCAGGGATTACGGGGGCCGTGCTCTACAGCCTGCTGGCAGGTTTTTCAGTGCCGACCCAGCGCTCCTGTGTCATGGTGCTGGTGTTCATGGGCGCGCAGCTTTTTGCGCGGCGAGTCTCTCATTCTTTCAGTTTCTGCCTCGCCTTGCTGCTGGTCATGGCGGGCAACCCAATGAGCGTTCTAGGGGCTGGTTTCTGGCTTTCCTTTGGCGCTGTCGGCACCTTGTTGCTGGCATACAACGGGCTGCGGAGACTGCATTATCGCGCCCCTGTGTCTGGCAGCATGCCTGCCTACGCCTGGACTCCCGATTGGGCGGGAATCTGGCTGCGCTGGGCTCATCCGCAATGGGTGATTTCTATCGGCATGACGGTGCCGATGGCTGTCTGGATGCAGCAACTTTCTCTTTTGTCGCCCGTTGCCAATGTGCTGGCTATTCCGCTCGTAAGTCTGTTGGTAGTGCCTCTTTGTTTGCTGGGCTCGCTCCTGCTGTTCGTCTGGATGCCAGTTGGCAGCGGAGCCTTGCACCTTGCAGATTGCTTGCTGGGAGTGTTTACAGCGGGTCTGCAGGCACTCGTGGGAGCGCCGTTGCCGGTACTTTGGGAATTCAGGGGAACAAGCCTGCCTGAGCTTCTTCTTGCGATGGCAGGAAGCCTGATGTTGCTGCTGCCGCGCGGCTGGCCGGGCAGGTGGCTGGGCTTGATTCTCTTGCTCCCACTTGCACTGCCGTCGCGCGAATTGGCGGCGCCTGGCATCGCCAGACTTGCCGTCCTCGATGTCGGGCAAGGTCTTGCCGTGGTTGTCAGGACCGCTTCCCATGCGCTTGTGTACGACACGGGGCCGCGCTTCAGCGAGAGCTTTGACGCGGGAGCCGGCATCGTCGTGCCCTATCTGCGCAGCGTGGGGGTAAGGCAACTTGACACTCTCATGGTCAGTCATGGGGACAACGATCATGCCGGCGGAGTGGTGTCTCTTCTGTCAGCATTGCCCGCAGTAGAGGTGAGTTTTGGCGAGGTTCCTCAGGGTCCTATACCTGCAGCCGTGGAGGCGTCCGGGGCGTCTCTCACTATGTGTACGCGCGGACAGAACTGGGAGTGGGACGGGGTGAGGTTCTCAGTCTTGTGGCCTCCAGCCGGTCAGCATGACGCCGGCAATGACAGTTCCTGTGTGCTGCGGATAGAGGCAGGAGGCCACGTCATGCTGTTGACCGGGGACATAGAGGGGGGAGCAGAGTCCGCTTTGCAGCTGTCAGGCACATCGGACTTGCGCAGTGACTGGCTGATTGCGCCACACCATGGCAGTCAGACTTCCTCAACTCCGGGGTTTCTTGCGGCCGCAGCTCCGGGCGGTGTGATCTATTCTGCGGGCTACCGCAGCCAGTTCCGACATCCTGCGCCGATCGTCGCCGCGCGTTACCATTCTCGCGGGGTTGCGGCGTGGAATACGGCGCTTCGCGGTGCGCTGCAGTGGTGCCTGGGGAATGCAAGTGACTGTGAAACCACGCCGCAGGGCTGGCGCGAAACGCGGCGCCGCTGGTGGCAGCCCATGGTTTCGGAGGAGACCCGGCAGTTGCACGGCGAGCTGCCCGCTGCGCCACAGCCCTTGTGAATCATAGCCTGGCGGCCATTGCACGTCGTGCTCACAGGGTCTCGGACGAGTATGGTAGAGTACGCGCCATCACGCCCGGAGGTTCCCAGTGGTAGAAATTGTCAAAGCCGGTGGCTGGCTGATGCTGCCGATCATACTCAGTTCGATAATTGCCATTGCCATCGTCATCGAGCGCTTCTGGACACTCAGTGCCGCTCGCATCGCGCCACGATACACACTCGGACAGGTCTGGACCTGGATCAAGAACAATGAACTCGACAGTGCTCACCTGCGCGAACTGCGCCTGGCTTCGCCGCTTGGCCAGATTCTGGCCGCGGGACTGGTGAATTCCAAATACGGCAAGGCGGCCATGACCGTCAGTATCGAGCAGGCCGCCAATCAGGTCATTCACGACCTGGAACGCTACCTGAGCACATTGGGCACCATTGCGGCCATTACGCCATTGCTCGGCTTGCTGGGGACAGTATTCGGCATGATCGATGTGTTCACGCAAATCATGGTGCAGGGCAGCGGCAATACAAATGCGCTGGCCGGGGGCATTTCCCAGGCACTGATCACTACGGCGGCCGGATTGACCGTAGCAATCCCCACCTTTACCTTCCACCGCATGTTCATGCGCCGGGTTGACACGCTCGTGATGAATCTGGAACAGGAGTCCATCAAGCTGGTGGACGCACTGCACAGTGATCGCCGTATCGACATCAAAGAGATTGGCAATCAGTGAAATTTCAGCGGCGCATTCAGGAAGAACTTTCAATCAATCTGACGCCGCTGATTGACGTGGTGTTTCTGCTGCTGATCTTTTTCATGGTGTCCACGACGTTTACCCGCGAGACCCGGCTGGCCGTCAACCTGCCGGAGGCCGATGGCGAGCCGGCGCAGGACGCGGAACAAGTAATCGAGATCTCCGTCAGCCAGAGTGGCAGCTATGCCATTGACGGCCGGACGCTGGTCAACGCCGAACTGAGCACGTTGATGCAGGGCCTGGAAGAAGTGTCGCGTGGCGACCGTAGCGCGTCCCTGATTCTGATTGCCGACGCGGATGCGACGCATCAGTCGGTGGTCACGGCGATGGATGCCATAGGGCAGTCAGGCTTCAGCCGACTGAGCATCGCAACACGCAAGCCCAACGAAGAGAACTGATCCGGACCCATGAGTCACTACGAACCCGACACTTCGACGCAGGGCTGGCAGATCTACAAACGCCTGCTGGCCTATGTCAAACCTCATCGCGGCGTGTTTGCGATCAGCATCATCGGCTATATCATTTTTTCCATTACCGGGGTGGCTACTGCTGAGTGGCTGGGCTGGACCGTCGATCAGGTGACTGCACAGAATCCCGATGCCCGGCTGCTAAGTCCGCTGATCTGTGTTGCGATTGTGCTGGTGCGAGGCATCGGCGGTTTCATGGGTGGCTATTCGCTGGAGTACATTTCCAACAGCATCATTCACAAACTGCGCTGCGAGATCATGGAGCGCCTGCTCGTTCTGCCGATGCGTTATTACGACAACAGCACCGCCGGGCGACTGGTTTCCAAAGTCACTTATGACGTGCAGCAGATCAGTGGCGCCGCAACCAATGCGGTGACAGTGATCTTTCGGGAAGGGCTGACAGTGGTCGGACTTCTGATCTCGCTGTTCTGGAGCAACTGGCGCCTCAGTCTGGTATTCCTGCTGGTAGCGCCCTGCGTGGCAATCGTTGTAGGCCTGGCATCCAGCCGATTCCGCAAATACAGCCGCCAGATGCAGAATTCCATGGGCGATGTCACCCAGATTACCAACGAATCCATCAAGGGACAGAAGGTAGTACGCAGTTTCAATGGCAAGAACTTCGTATTGGAACGCTTCGAACGTTCAAGCGAGCGCAATCGTCGGCAGAACATGAAGATGGTGGGCACTCAGTCCATCGCCATTCCCGTGATTCAATTGCTGATCAGCATCGCGATGGCCGTGCTGATCTGGTTCGCCATGTCTCCTGCCTATTTTGCCGAAGCCACTGCTGGCGATTTTGTGGCCTTTCTGACGGTCGCAGGCTTGCTCGCCAAGCCTATCCGCCAGCTCTCGCAGGTAAACTCTGTGGTTCAACGCGGCATCTCAGCCGCTGAAAGCATCTTTGCGTTGCTGGATGAACCTGTCGAAAAGGATGCCGGCAATCACACGGTTGGCCGCGTTCGCGGCGAAGTCGAGTTTGCCGACGTCAGCTTCAAGTACAAGGATAAAGGGGATGAACCCGTGCTGGCCAATGTGTCACTGCGGGTTGAGCCTGGAATGAGCGTGGCGCTGGTCGGCAAGTC
>CAISYX010000105.1 GCA_903889815.1 uncultured Gammaproteobacteria bacterium | reverse complement strand
GTACTGGCAGACTCCGGCAATATCGGTGGCAGCATGTCCCATGAATTCCATGTGCTGGCTGACTCCGGCGAAGATGAAATTGTTTTCAGCTCGGCAAGCCCGTATGCCGCCAACATCGAGATGGCAACCGGCCAGGTGCCGGATGCAGGCTATGCGATTGGCGAGACGCCGGGCGCCAGCCGGGTCGTTCCCACGCCCTCAGCACACTCCATCGAGGACGTTTGTGCCCTGCTCGGCAAGGACGCGCGTCGCCTGGTCAAGACGCTGATCGTCAAAGGCATTGCCGATGAGCAGAATCCCAGCGGCCTGGTGGCCTTGCTGATTCGCGGCGATCAGGACATCAATCCAGTGAAGGCTGAGAAACTTGCCCAGGTTGCCTCTCCTTTCATCATGGCGGAAGACGCGCAGATTCAGGCAGTGCTTGGATGTCTCCCGGGGAGCATTGGTCCGGTCGGCCTGCAGATTCCCGTCATCGCCGACCACAGTGTCGTGGATATGGTGAATTTCGTCTGCGGCGCCAACAGCAATGGCAAGCACCTAGTGGATGCCAACTGGGGAGAGCTTTGCCGCTTCGACAGCACTGCAGATATCCGCAAGGTGCGCGAAGGGGACATCAGCCCGGACGGCAAAGGCACGCTTTCCATCAAGCGCGGGATCGAAGTGGGCCACATCTTTCAGCTAGGCACCAAATACAGCCAGGCTATGAACGCTACCTTTCTGGATGAAAACGGCAAGTCTCAGGTGATGATCATGGGCTGCTACGGCATCGGTGTCAGCCGCATCGTGGCTGCGTGCATCGAGCAGAGTCATGACGCCCAGGGCATCATCTGGCCTGACAATATCGCTCCATTCCAGGTGGCGATCATTCCGCTGAACGCGCACAAGTCGGATGCCGTGCGCGTACTCAGCGAGCAACTTGCGGCACAGCTGGAAGACGCTGGCTTCGAGGTGCTGCTGGACGATCGCGACAAGAAAACCAGTGCCGGCGTGAAATTTGCGGATATGGAGCTGATGGGAATGCCCCATCGCGTCGTGGTTTCCGAGCGCGGCATTGAGCAGAATGTTCTTGAATACAAATCGCGCCGTGCGCAAGACAATGAGCTGGTGCCCGCTGACGAGATCGTGGCATTTCTGAAAGCGCGCATTCGTCGCGACTGACCGCCCCCAGACAGAGACCAAGCCCATGACAGCTGTAACGCAGGTTCCCTACATTCTCGTGCTCTACTACAGCCGCACGGGTGCCACCGAGACCATGGCCAGACTGATCGCACGTGGGGTGGAGCAGGCCGGAGGCATCGAAGCACGCATCCGGACAGTGCCCGCCGTGTCACCAGTGACAGAGGCAACCGCGCCAACAGTGCCCTCGAGCGGTGCGGTGTACTGCACGGAAGACGACCTGCGTCATTGCGCTGGCCTGATACTCGGAAGTCCGACGAGATTCGGCAATATGGCTGCACCTTTGAAGCATTTCATCGACAATACCGGCGCGCTTTGGCTGTCCGGGGCTCTTATCAACAAGCCCGCCGCCGTGTTTACGTCCACCTCCAGTTTGCATGGAGGCCAGGAATCGACTTTGTTGAGCATGTTCATGCCGCTCATGCACCACGGCATGCTGTTGTGCGGACTGCCCTACAGCGAACCGCAATTGATGGCGACGCAGTCGGGCGGCACGCCTTACGGAGCGAGTCATCATGCGGGAGTTGACGGCAAACGGCGCCTGGACGACGACGAAAGTGCGTTGTGTCTGGCGTTAGGCAAACGCGTGGCCAACATTGCATTGACCCTGAATTCCTGAATCCCGCCCCATGACTCGCGCAAGCGCCGAGCCTGCAGAGACCTCTAACCATGAGTACACAAGAACATTCCTTCGACGCCAGCCAGGAACCCGCCATCATCGCGAAGTCCAATAGAGTCGTCGTACTTGCCTATACAGCCCTGCTCACTGTTTTTGTTCTTTATGCATTGTGGCAGCTGGCCACTGGCGGCAATGCCGTGGCGATCGTCGTACTACTGCTGATCAAAACCGTGCCGCTGGCGATCTTCATTCCAGGACTGCGCGCCCGCAAGTTGCGCACCTACGCCTGGCTGTCTTTCGTGTCTTTACTGTATTTCGTGCAATCGGTGCAGACTGCCTTCACTGTCGACGCACGGGGGTATGGCGTGCTTGTCACTCTGCTTGTCGCCACTCTGTTCTGTGCGCTGGTGGTCTATATCCGCAGCTATCGGGGACACTACAAAGTGTCGTTCTGAAGCACTTCGCGAACCAGCGGAATGGTGATTCTGCGCTGGGTCCGAAGGGAATGTTCGTCCAGGCGCTCCAGCAGAGAGAACAAGCCTTTGCTGCTGCGTTCGGTGCGCTGCAGAAAGTAGTGGGCTACCTCCTCCGACAAGTCCATGCCACGCAGGCGCGCACGTTTCTGCAGCGCCTGAATCTTCTCTTCATCCGTAAGCTCATGCACTTGAAACACCAGCCCCAGCTGCAGACGCGACAACAGATCCGGCAATTGCACCTGCAGCTGTCGTGGCGCACTTCTGCCGGCAATCAACAGCCGGGTGCCCGAATCCCGCAGGCGATTGAACAGGGAGAACAGCGCCAGCTCCCAGTCAGCATTGCCAGCGATGTGCTCGACGTCATCCAGGCAGACCAGATCCAGCGCCTCCAGCCCCTCGAGCATCTCCGGATGAAACTGCGCGAGCATCTGCAATGGCATATAGAGGGTGCCACGGGCGTGTCCCTCCTGCTGACAGAGCGCTTGCAGCAGATGGCTGCATCCGGCCCCCGGAGCTCCCCACAACCAGGTGAACTGTGCAAGGTGCGTGGCGTCACGAAGGTAGTCCAGCGCCTGGGCATTGGCAGCAGTAACATGGAAATTGTCGAAGGTCGCAGCGTCATCGAGCATGACCTGCAGCGAAAGTTGCTGCGGGCGGAACATGTCAGCGCACCCAGCGAAAGTGCAGAACGCTTTGCTCGGTACTCTGCCCCGGCACTTCAAGGGGCTGGAGATCGCGTCCAAGGGCAATGAACTCCGTGAACAGGAATGCCGAGCTTGAAAGCCGCACATCCAGCTCTATCCCAGAGCCATCCAGCAGCGCAGCGGCAACGGTGTCCACCACGGCAAGATTGTCCATGTAAGCCATTAGATTGACGTAATCGGTGGCACTGTCCATACCCTCCACGCGCACCGTCACTCTTGAATTGGCAGGCGCTTCCAGGCTGTTGAAAGCAAAGTGCCTGGCAAGCTGCGCCGTGACCTGGTTCAGAGTGCCCAGTGTGTAGACAGACAGATCCCGTTCGAAGGCATCGAACGTCTCCGCACTGCCCCGGAACAAGAACTGCCACAATCCCACCAGATCCCCGTTGGGAGACTCCAGCAGCCGACCACTTAGAATGGCGTCTGCGCCATAGCGTGCGCTGGCATTGCGGATGGCCGCCTCGTCCAGACTCCAGGCCACATCGGCAGGCAGATTGCGGCGGTCTTCGAGGTCCATGACCGGAATCAGCACCGGCAGGCCGCGGACTCGAGAGAACTCTCGCACTATCTCCAGCATGGGGTGTTCAGAGTCGGCACTCAGGAGCTCGCGTTGTCCCGTGGCATTCTGCACAGAAAGCCACAACAGCACTGCAGGACGGTCGCGATCCCAGACTGGCACGCCGGAAGACATCAACATCTGGTTTACCAGGGCGCTGTCGAAACTCACACTGATAAGGGTGCGCGGTTCCGGCCCGGTGGAGTCTGTTCTATAGCTCACTTCCTGCACATAACTCTGGGCATCGCGAACCGCACGCTCCACAGCCGCATTGCCCAGGTGTCGCTCTTCGCCGGTGATCTTGAGAATGACCGCTGTGAGCCCCTCGCGGTAGGCACGGATGCGCTCGGCGTCGCCCTGATCCTGCACCGCGATTTCCTGTTCATAGAGACCTTGCACCAGCAGTGCGTGGACAGGAGCACTGCTGAACACCCCCGACAAGAGAGTCACAAAGAGCAGAAGTGAGGGTAAGGAAAGGAGTTTTTTCATGTCCGGCATGATACCTGATCCTCCCCGCCATGACACGCCAGCCTCCCAGCTGCTAGAATTCGCCCACTTCCTGACCTGTTTACGGACCCCCTTCATGACCCAGCACACGAATGACCCCACTACCCCGTCTCTCAGCTACAAGGATGCAGGGGTTGATATCGACGCAGGCGATGCCCTGGTCGAGAAGATCAAGTCCGTAACCCAGCGCACGCGGCGCCCGGAAGTGCTGTCCGGCCTCGGCGGTTTTGGTGCCCTGTGTGAAATTCCCGCAGGCTACAGGCACCCCGTGCTGGTGTCGGCCACAGACGGCGTAGGCACCAAGCTCAAGCTGGCAATTGACATGCACAAGCATGACACCATTGGCATTGATCTGGTCGCCATGTGCGTGAACGATCTGATTGTGTGCGGTGCGGAACCTTTGTTTTTTCTGGACTACTACGCCACTGGCGGCCTGAATGTCGACGAGGCGGCGCAAGTGGTCACCGGCATCGGTGAAGGCTGTGTGCAGGCCGGCTGTTCCCTGATCGGCGGAGAAACTGCCGAGATGCCCGGCATGTACAAGAAGGAAGACTATGACCTGGCCGGCTTCGCCGTCGGCATCGTCGAAAAGAGCGAAATCATCGAGAACGACTTCGTGAAGCCGGGCGATGTGCTGATCGGCATGTATTCCGCCGGGCCGCATTCCAATGGCTACTCGCTGGTACGCAAAGTGCTGGAAGTCAGTGGCACTCGCCTTGACATGCCCTTTGGTGGCAGCACCATCGGCGAAGTTCTGCTGACTCCCACCGAGATCTACGTGAAGGCCATCCAGGCACTCGAAGGCCAGGTCGCTGTGCATGGACTGGCCCACATCACCGGTGGCGGCATCGTCGAGAACCTGCCCCGAGTAATGCCGGAAGGCGTGCAGGCCGTGATCGACCTGGCCAGCTGGCAGCGCCCGGAAATCTTCCACTGGCTGCAGGCCAAGGGCAATATTCTGGATGCCGAAATGCTGCGCACCTTCAACTGCGGTATCGGCATGATTGTCTGTGTGTCTGCCAGTGACAGCGCGAAGGCTCTGGAGATTCTCGGCAGGCACAACAAGGGTGCCACGGTCATTGGCAGCATTCGCGCCTGCGCGGCAGATGCCAGGCCAGTAGTGCTCGAAGGCAATCCGCGATGAGCCATGCGCCCTGCCCGATCGTGGTCCTGATCTCCGGCAACGGCAGCAATCTGCAGGCATTGATTGACAAGAGCGCAACGGGTGACTACGCCATCTGCGGCGTCATCAGCAACAATATCGACGCCTTCGGGCTGGAGCGCGCTGCCCGGGCAGGCATTCCCACCCGTGTCATCCGTCATCAGGAGTTTCCTGACCGCGAATCCTTCGATCGCCGTCTGATTGCCGAGATCGACAGCTTCGCACCCGCACTGGTGGTGCTGGCCGGGTTCATGCGCATACTCAGCGCGGCATTCGTCAGCCACTATGCAGGCCGCGTGTTGAATATTCACCCTTCGCTGTTGCCTCTCTACCGCGGCACCCACACCCACGAACGCGTTCTGGAAGCGGGCGAGAAGGAGCATGGCGTGAGCGTGCATTTTGTCACTGAAGAACTGGATGGCGGACCGGTCGTCCTGCAGGCTGTGGTGCCGGTGCTTGCCGGCGACACGCGTGACGTGCTCGCGGCGCGCGTCTCGCAGCAGGAGCATCGCATTTATCCCCGAGCCGTCAGCCTGTTCGCAGCAGGACGGCTGCGCATGCAGGACAATGACGCATGGCTGGACGGCGAGCGGCTGGCTGCCAACGGCCTGCGCGAGTACGCGACATGAACCGCGCTCTGGGCCGCCTGTCCCGGCACTTTGGCTTTGTCGCGCTGCTTGCCGGCACTGTCTCAGGCGCGCTGGCACAGGACGTACCCGCCGCCACGCTCGACAATCCGCCACTCTACGAAGCGACTTACCTCGCCCGAGCGCTTGGCATGAGCGCGACGGCGTATCGGGCTCAGTCCAGCATCGGAGAAAACATCTATCGCATCGAGAATCGCCTGACCCTGGAACTGCTGGGAGCCACTGTCGGCACGGTCATCGAGTCCAGCGACTTCCGCTGGGACGGAACCCAGGTTGTGCCGCTTCATTACCGCTACTCCCAGACGGGCCTGAGCAGCCGCGAAGAAGCCGTCAGCTTCGACTGGGCTGCCATGACGGCACTCAGCACGATGGACGAAGAAAACTGGACACTGTCGTTACAGAACGGGGTGCAGGACAAGCTGAGCTACAGTCAGAGCATTGGCTACGACATCGGTGCCCGGGCCCTGACGGAGATGACTTACGCGGTGGCCGATGGCGACGAGATCGACGAGCAGGTCTATCGTGTCAGCGCCCGGGAAGTCATCGATACGCCGCTGGGTCCGCTGAACACGGTCAAGATCGAGCGCGTGCGCAGTGGCGACAGTCGGCGTCGCACAACCGTCTGGCTGGCCACCGACTGGCACTATCTGCTGGTGAAGTTGGAACAAGTGAGTGCTTCGGGGACTGAAACCAGCCTCTCGCTGGAAGCAGCCACCGTCAATCGCGAGGCCCTGCACGGCCTCTGAGCACTGTCAGGCGTCGAAGTCTTCCATACCTTCCGTACGCCGGTGCATGTCGTACTTGCGCATTTTCTCGACCAGCGTCGTGCGCCGGATATTCAACCGGTCGGCAGCACGCGCTACCACCCCGCCGGCATCATTCAGGGCCTGATCGAAGGGAGAGTATTTGAGCTTGCCGCGCAATTCCGGTAAAACGGCGTTGCAGGTACTCGAAACACCCCGCATACCAAGGTAGATGTCATGACTGTAAGCACGATAGGCAGCAACGCAACACAGACAGCGACGGACAAGCGCAGCAACGGCACGAGCGGCACGAGCGGCACAAGCCCCGTCTCGATCAGTTCCGTGGCGACGCAGAAGTCCTCTCGTTCTGCGGGCGGCGATACCGTGCACATCAGCTCGCAAGCCATCGACCTGCGGGGCCTCGAAGCTCAGATCCAGCAACTCCCCGATGTGGACAAGGCCCGAGTGACCGAGCTCCGCAATCAGATCGCCAATGGCCAGTATCAGTTCAACTACGATCGCATCGCAGAACGGATACTCGGCTTCGAGTCAGAGCTTTAGGCTGAGAACTGTCCTGAATCCAGCAATGAACGCATGAGCAGCGTCGTCTCCACGCAGGCGCGTCTGCCCTTGCAATTGTGAACATTGATCCGCCTTCCGGCTGAACACAGGAGTTCCCATGAGTGACAAATCCATCCAAAGCCTTCTCGAAAAGGATCTGCACAACGCCGAATCTCTGGCTGCCTTGCTGCTAAGTGAACGGGATCAACTGGCTTCCCGTGATATCGACGCCTTGAACAAAACCTTGATGGAGAAGGCACAGCTGCTGGCTGCCATTGAAGGAAACGATGATTCGCGAAGAAAAATGCTGGCATCTTTTGGTCGCTCGGCCGACAATAATTCCCTAAGGGACTACTGCGACAAGGCCGGTTTCGGCACTCTTTACGAGGCGTTGCAGCGCAGGTTGAAGACCTGCGCCGACCTTACTGACATCAATGGGGCCATAGTGCACCGCAGCAGGCTGAGCAATCGCCATGTGCTGGATATCATGCAGGGCAAATCGGCGCAAAGCAGTGTCTACACCAGCCAGGGTGGGACCAACAAACAGATAGCAACCCGGGCCATTGCGAAGGCCTGACGACAAAAAGACGCGTAAATGGCACTAAACGACGGACAAGACCGCTTCTACTACGGCGCCGGTGACATCTTCGGGGTGTTCCGGGCCCTGCAGGCAGAGCGAAGCCGCGTGAACGTTCAGTTCGACGACGGCGCGCAGCTCTACAACACCATGATTCTGGATGCCAATCTGGCCGAACGCTATTTCCTGATGGACGAAATCACGCCCCGCGATGGTCGTCGCAAGATCGAAGATGGCGCAAGTTTCAGCATCCGCGCCAGCATCAACGGCATCAAGGTGCACGCAGAGACCTCGTCCGCAGCCGCATCCTCAAGAATGCCGATGGCATCTACTACCAGATCTCCTTTCCCGCCAAGATGCTGTATCTGCAGCGCCGCGAAGCCTTCCGCGCTTACGTGCCCGGCAGCATGGCCACCATCGCGCGCTTCAGCTCGCCCGAACGCGAACCGTTCCTGAACGGACGCGTGATCAACATGTCCGCCACCGGTATCCACGTGACATTTCCCGGCAAGATAGAGCCGGATTTGCAGCTGAACGAGAGATTCGACGCTTTAATCCGTATTCAGGCGCTGGAGCAGAACGTGGACATGAAGATCGAAATTGCTTACTACGAGTACAACAGGGAACGCAACCAGACCATGTGCGGCTGCCGCATTGTGGATCTGCAGCGCGCCGATCAGATCATCATCAACCGCTATGTGACCTTCCTGCAGCGCGAAGAGCTCGTCTGAGACCCCATTGTGGGAGCGAGTCCTGAGTGGGAGCGGGCTTGCCCGCGAACGGCCTATCATAGCTGCAAATGCCTGAACCACGCGCTCACCCCACGGCAACGCCCCCCCCGCCCTCCCGTTCTGCAGCTGACCTGCGCAGCGCCTCCCAGCGCGGCAGATCTTCCGGGCGGTCCACATCCCAGCGCGGGTCCAGCTCTATCCATCCCAGTCCGTCGGCCCGCAGCCTCGCGCGCGTCGTCTCCAAGACATCAGCAGTACCCCAGGGCATCTCCGCAAACAGACAATCCGGCACACCGCGCAGCCCCAGCAGCACATAGCCGCCATCCTCGGCCGGGCCGATCACGATGTCGGCGCCCGCCTCCAGATGCCCCAGAGCGCAGCGCAGATAGTCGGCATCCACCGACGGGCAGTCCGCGCCCACCAGCACCACATATTCGGCGCGCTGCAACACCTGTCGTGCACAGCCCGCCATGCGGGCGCCCAGGTCGCCAGCTGCCTGTTCAAATATATTCCTTATATTACAAATTGATGTAAACACATCCTCATGCAATGAATCACCTTCCAGCGTACCATCGCCCACGGCTACCCAGAACTCCACCGGGCACAATCCGGCCGCTTCAAGATTGCTGAAAACGAATTGAATCAGGGACTTGTGAAGGGAAAGCGCACCATCCTCCCCAAGCAGCGGCTGCAGACGGGTTTTTACAGCGCCACGCTGCGGCGTCTTGGCGAACACGGCGACGACGCCACTCGGAAATTCCATTTTTTCATTTGAATTCATTAGCTTGTCACTTCTTCTTCACGTACATGGAATGCAGCCGTTCGGGGGACACGCCCAGCACATAGAGCAACCGCAGCCACCACATCAACAGCACTGTGCGGGCAATCCCATGCTTCTCCCAGCGCCGGCTGGAGGTCACCACCCGCTCGCGCAGGCACAGCGGCCGGCTGACACGGCGAAGCGTTTTAGTGATGGCGACATCTTCCATCAAGGGCACCGCAGGAAAGCCGCCAAGCTCGCGAAACAGCGCGGCGCGAAGGAACAAAGCCTGATCGCCGGTGGCCACGCCCGACACCCGGGAGCGCAGATTGATCATCGTTTCGATGACGCGAAACGCCGGATGCTGCCCGCTGAGCTGCACATCGAAGCGGCCCCACTGCAGCGAACCTTGCGCGAAATGCTGCTGGAGCAAGGTAAGCGCCCCTGTCGGCAAGTGCGTGTCGATGTGCAGGAACAACAGAACATCCCCAGTCGCCATCCCAGCGCCGGCATTCATCTGTCGCGCCCTGCCAGGCTCGGTCACAAGCACCCGATCTGCCAGCGGTGCCGCCAGCACAGGCCCATTGTCGCGACTGCCGCCATCCACCACGATCACTTCGTGGCCGGCTGCGCGCGCCTCCTGCAACAAGGGCAGATACTGCTGCAGAGCAGGCGCTTCGTTCAGAACAGGCAGGATGATGCTGATGCGCACAGGCGACACGATACGGAGGATTCCTTGGCGAAGTGCCGGCGATTCTATGCCACGCCCCCGCAAAATACACGCCGGCATCCGGGTGCTCAGCGGCCGCAATTGCTTGTTTTCTGCCCAAAATGGCCACAATCAGGGCTATCCACGGCATATCGAAAAGCAGGATAATGCGCCGCGTGTCAAGTTGTAGAGAAAAGACAACTTTTTCCAGTTCAGCGGGCAACAAAACGGCCGCCCTGCCGTTCTCAATCACGAGGAGTAATAGTCTGATCCAGAGACCCTTGATGTGGTCACTGTCTTTAGCGACGTTCTAGCCCGGGACATCGCCATGATCAGTACTGTAGAAGCAATGAACGTTGAAAATTTTTACATTATTGCGATAGCCCCCAACGAGCCCACTCTGCAAGTGAATATCTCCGGCCCCTATCTGACCAGACAGGCAGCGGAAGCTGACCTGACGGCGGCCATAGGCGAAGCGGTAGGACTTGACCCTGCAGCGAAGGACTACGAATACAAGATCTCCAGAATCGCCTGCCAGAAGCCAGGCGTGATTCAGCACATGGCCTGCCACATGGGCCAGCGCTTGTAACAGGAGACAGTGGGGAGCCCGCACGCTGCAGTCGCTTCGCGAAGACTGCATTGAAACGAGAGAGAGGTTTTTGTGAAAAATCTGGATCCGCTTCATCACATCAGCATCATCGAATCCCGCGGCACCAATTGTGCCTGGGTGCGCATCCGTTACGACGACAAACAGTTCCAGGAATCCTTCCCCTTCCGCCGCTATGGTGGCAAGGAACAGGCCATTGCAGCCGCCATCAGACGCCGCGATGAAGAAGGCCGCCG
>CAISYX010000104.1 GCA_903889815.1 uncultured Gammaproteobacteria bacterium | reverse complement strand
GGGTTTTCTTCCAGAGCCCGCGCCGCCGCTGACGCCCACTTCTGGTGCCATCTGCACAAATGTAGCGCACGAAAAGGCGCCGCTGCGGCACCTCGCAGCCCGCCACCTGCCTTGCGCAGCGCCCTGCCGGGTCGCGCAGGCGGCGGGCAAGGACTGGCACGACACATGCATTGTCAAGAGTGAGAACTTTACTCCTCTTCCTGAGTTCTTTGCGGGCCTCACACTCTCCCCCGATGGAGGCCCGGCCAATGTTGCCCACGAGACTGCGATGCAGCTCGTGGGCTTTTTTTTGCCTGCACGGGGCATACTGTGCGCGCCGGGTCGTGTGTAGAATCTGGCCCGACACGCACCCCATCGGACACCCGGCATGAGCACGGCAAGCCCCTCGCGAATTCCCACTACCTGCCCCTATTGCGGCGTGGGCTGTGGCGTGTCTGCGCGGGTGACAGCAGGGACCGTGGCTGCAGTGCAGGGACTTGGCACTCATCCTGCCAATTTCGGGCGCCTGTGCGTGAAAGGCTCTGCGCTGCACGAAACCATGGGAGACTCCGGGCGCCTGCTGCATCCGCGCATCAGCGGCGCAAGCACTGACTGGAACACGGCACTGGACCACGTCGCGGGCGGGCTGCGCGAGGTGCTCCGCCAGCATGGTCCGCATGCCGTGGCCTTCTATCTGTCGGGCCAGCTGCTCACCGAGGACTACTACGTCGCCAACAAACTCATGAAAGGCTTCCTCGGCAGCGCCAACGTCGACACCAACTCCCGTCTGTGCATGGCCTCGGCCGTGGCCAGTTACACACGCGCCTTCGGAGCCGATGCCGTGCCCTGCAGTTACGAAGATCTGGAATGCTGCGACCTGCTGGTGATGGTGGGCAGCAACGCCGCCTGGAATCACCCCGTGCTGTACCAGCGCATCAGCGCCGCCAAGGCAGCACGCCCCGGCATGCGCATCGTGCTGATCGACCCGCGCCGCACCGCCAGTGCCGACATTGCCGACCTGCACCTGCCGCTGCGGCCCGGTGCCGACGGCTTCCTGTTCCAGGGCCTGCTCCAGTACCTCGCCCGCCGCGGCGGGCTGGACCGTGACTACATCGTTGCACACACCGAAGGTGTCGACGCGGCCCTGCAGGCCTGCGCCGGGCTGGACATCGACACGCTTGCAGAGCACACCGGCCTCGACCCGGACGATCTGGAACAGTTTTTCCAGTGGTTCGCGCGCACCGAGCGCACCGTCACGTTCTATTCCCAGGGCATCAACCAGTCCGCCACGGGCACCGACAAGTGCAACGCCATCATCAACTGTCATCTGGCCACCGGGCGCATCGGCCGTCCCGGCATGGGTCCCTTCTCCATCACCGGCCAGCCCAATGCCATGGGCGGCCGGGAAGTAGGCGGGCTCGCCAATCAGCTGGCGGCGCACATGGACTTCACCCAGGACAATGTGGAGCGCGTGGCACGCTTCTGGAACGCGCCGCTGGTGGCGACGGCTCCTGGCCGCAAGGCGGTAGACATGTTCAACGCCATCGCGCGCGGCGAGATCAAGGCGGTGTGGATCATCGCCACCAACCCGGTGGTCAGCCTGCCCCAGTCCGCCCGCGTGCGCGAGGCCCTGCTTGCGTGCCCCCTGGTGATCGTCTCGGACTGCTTCGCGGACACCGACACCGCCGCTTGCGCCGATGTGCTGCTGCCCGCCACCGGCTGGGGCGAGAAAGACGGCACGGTGACCAATGCCGAGCGCCGCATCTCGCGGCAGCGCGCCCTGGTGCCTGCGGCGGGGGAAGCCCGACACGACTGGTGGATCATCAGCGAAGTGGCGCGCCGGCTGGGCCACGGCGCGGCCTTCGCGTACAGCTCCCCCGCTGACATCTTCCGAGAGCATGCGGCGCTTTCGGCCTTCGAGAACGACGGCACCCGCGCCTTCGACATCGGTGCGCTGGCCGCACTGGACGATGCGGGCTACGACGCTTTGCAGCCAGTGCAATGGCCCGTCACCACACAAGCCCCCGAAGGCACGGCGCGCCTGTTCACGGACGGCCGTTACTACACGCCTTCCGGCCGCGCCCGCTTCGTCGCCTCGACGCCTGCGCTGCCAACACAGGAGATGCCGCCGGGCATGCCCTTCCAGCTCAACACCGGCCGTCTGCGCGACCAGTGGCACACCATGACCCGCACGGGCCGTGCCCCGCGCCTGCTGGCCCACACCGACGCGCCCTTCGTCGCGCTCAATCCGCGGGATGCGCAGAGTCTGGGCATTCGCGAGGGCGACCTGGTGGACGTGTTCAATCGCGACACCCAGGGCGAACGTCAGTCGCTGCTTCTGCTGGCAAGTCTGGACAAGGGACAGCGCGACGGCGAAGTCTTCGTCCCGATTCACTGGAACGCCCAGTTCGCTTCCCACGGTCTCGTCAACCGGCTGATTGCGAGTGTCACCGACCCGGTGTCGGGCCAGCCCGAAAGCAAATTCGCCTGGGTGGGTGTGCGGGCGGTGAAGGTGCAGCAATGGGCAGTCTTCATCAGCCGCGAACCGCTGAACACCGAGCCCTTCGACTTCTGGGTACGCACGCCCGTGAAGGATGGCTGGCGCACCCTGGTGGCCCGGACGCGGCTGCCAACGGCGGACACTGAGCTGGCCTGGCAACACTGGCTGGCCGCGCTGGCGGAAGGACGGGAGAAGATCGAAGCTTCCAACACCGACAGCGGCGAGTACCGCGCCCTGCTGTGCCACGAGTCCCGCATTGAAGCAGCCGTCTTTGCCGGTGCAGCGCGGACAGGCCTGCCCGCAACCGCCTGGCTGCAGACCTTGTTGCAGCACACGGCGAATGCCGAGTCCTGGCAGCTAATGCAACGCCAGGAGACCAGCGCCCTGAATGCGGGCCGCATCATCTGCAGCTGCTTCCGGGTGAGTGAGGAGCGCATTCTGGAGGCCATCGCCAAAGGGGCACGCAGCACGCAAGACCTGGGCAAGGCGCTGCGCTGCGGGACCAATTGCGGGTCGTGCATTCCGGATTTGAGGCAGTTGCTGCCGCTTTGAAGTAGTTCAGCCGACGAGTCACTGCGGAATTCGCAAGCCCTGTATTGCCGAGATTTTCCGAGAGGGCATCCATTTCGCTGCACTTCAGCGCAGCAGTGCGCGACACTGTGCCGCGATGCTCGCCACTGTCGGCCTTCGGCAAAGAGCAATCAAACAACCGACGTCGTCTCTGGTGTTCTGTACATAGCCAACTTGCGCCGAAAGCACACTCCCGACATTTAGAATCCCGGCAACTTCACATTGTCCCCACTATACTCCTTGCTAGTACACGGACTTGTACTCTATACATGAAAGGGTATATTCATGGACGTCACGACAAAGCGGACGCTTTTCTGGGAAGGCTCTTCCAGGCAGGACCTCAAGACATTTCCACTTCCGGTTCAGAAAGACCTCGGCGTCGCGCTGTATGTCTTGCAGATTGGCGGCAAGCCGCAATCCATGAAGCACTGGAAAGGGCTTGGCAGCGGCGTGCTGGAGTTGCGCGAAACCTGGATGGGCGACGCGTTTCGCGTTGTGGTGATGCTGCCGGGACAGGAGTCGATCCATGTGCTGCACGCGTTTCAGAAGAAGTCCAGGTCCGGGATCAGTACGCCGCGACAAGATCGTGAGCTGATAGAAAAACGACGGCGAGAGGTCCTGTCACGCGGGCGCCTCAGGAGGAAAAATGACGATGACGCAGAATGAGACGCCGGTGGGCACTACCAATGCCCTTCACGATCTGGGGTTTGCAGATGCGGAAGAGCTGTCCGTCAAGACGCAGCTCGCTGTGAAGCTGAATGCAATAATCGACAAGCGGCACCTCAATCAGAATGATGTGGCCCGCATCACCGGCATGAAGCAGCCGAAAGTATCATTGATACGCCGCTACAAGTTGCAGAACATATCGCTTGAGCGCCTGATGAAGGCTCTGGTGGCACTGGATCAGCGGGTTGAGATACGGGTGCGCAGCGCGGGACAGCGCAAGCCTTCAGGAATTACTGTGGCAGCGTGAATGCCCTGTCCAGCCGCATCAGCAGCGCCGGGAAGAACAGCAGGTCCAGCACCAGTGCCACCACCACGATCGGCACCAGCAGGGTCGCCGCCTGCTGGAAGTACAGAGTGCTGGCCGCCATCAACACGCAGGTGCCCAGGGCCAGCACGGCAGTAGTAATGATCAGAGCCGGGCCGGCGCGCTCGAGCGAGGTGTCCACCGCGGCACGGGGCGACAAGCCCTGGGCGCGGCAGCTCTGGTAGCTGCTGAGGATGTGCACGGTGTCGTCCACCACCAGCCCGAGGCTGATACTGAACAGCATCATCACGAAGGGGTCGATGCTGCCCACCAGCAGGCCCCAGGCGCCGAAGACGAACACCGCCGGCAGCAGATTGGGAAGCATGCTCAGCAGCCCATAAGTCAGGCTGCGCATGCCGATGATCAGCGCCACGGTAATCAGCAGCAGACTCAACACAAAACTCTGCAGCAACTCCACGGTAACCGCTTCGTTCATGCGGGCGAACACCAGCGTGCTGCTGCCATGCAGCAGGCCGTACTCGGGCAGGCGCCGGGCGAATTCCGCCCCGATGTGCTCGTTCAGGTCGAGCGTCTCCTGATTGCTCAGCTCGCCGATGCCCACGAACAGGCGCAGCAGCGAGAAGTCCGCATTCACGAAATTGTCGAGGGTGAACGAGCTGACCTGCACCATCTGGTAATTGAAGAGATGGTCTTCAATGACGGCCACGTCGTCGGGAATTACCGCGAATGCCGGCTGATTGTCGTTGGTCACCTCGTTCACACCCTTGACCAGTTCCACCAGACTTGCCACCTGCAGCACGCCGTCCTGTTCCCGCAGCCACTGCGCGAATTCGTCCACGCGGCGCAGGAACTCCGGCTGCACGACGCCATCGGGCGCGCGGGCGTCGATGCCGTACACCAGTTGTGGGCCGCGTGCCATGCGCGTGCTGACGGCGGTGACATAGTCATGCAGCACCGAGTCTTCACTGACGAAGGAGCTGCGATCGAAGTCTGTGGTATTGCGCAGGCTCAGCGGCAGTGCGATGAGGCCCAGCAGCGCCACGGTCCACAGAATCAAAGTGCCACGTGCCACCACCAGACGCCGGCACCCGGCTGTGATGCGTGCCAGCAGCGGTTCCCCGGCCGCGCGCGTGCCCACGGCAGGGGGCAGCAACAGCACGACGCCGGGCAGCACCAGCAGCGTCAGCGCCCAGGCGAAGGCCACGCCCACGGCCACCACGCTGCCGAAACTGCTGATGGCAGGCGAGCTGGCCAGATTGAGACTGCCAAAGCCGACGATGGTGGTGAGCGTGGCCAGACTGATGGGGCGCAGGTTGTATTGCAGGCTGTGCACCATGGCATCCACACCCGCCATGGCGGCCAGCCGCTGCTGCCGGTAGATCGATACCAGATGCACGCTGTTGGCCACCGCGATGGTCACCACCACCAGCGGTGCCATCACCGAAATGGAGTTGAAACTGATCCCCAGCCAGCCCAGAGTGCCCACCGTCATGACGATGGTAAGCAAGGAGACAGTCAGAATGCTGGCGCCCAGCAGCACGGAACGAAAGCTGTAGCAAATGATGCCGTTGCACAGCAGCAGCACGATCGGCAGCAGGTAAAGCAGGTCGTCGAGCATGGCCTCGCGGCTGGACAACTCATAGAGCGCTTCGCTGCTGACATGGACCCCTACGTCGGGATGGCGGGACTGCAGACTGTCGCGCAGTGCCAGGGTGGCTTCGGCCGTTGCCAGGCGCTGCTCCGCCGTCAGTGTGGCACTGCCCAGGCGCACCGAGGCCAGCGCCAGGTCACCTGCTGGGGAGAGCAACATGCCTGCCACAAATTCCTCTGTGAGTGCCCGGGCGCGGCGCTCCTGCAGCTCGGCCACGGTATAGGTGCCGATCTGGGCAAGGGGCTTCTCGAAGAAGGTGTCATCGCCATAGGGCGACTGCCAGGCCAGGATGGAGTTCATGGAACGCGCCAGCGGAATCTGCCGGTACTCCTGACTCAGGTCCACCATGGCGGCGAGATTGGCATGAGTGAACACATCACCGCTGGCGGGCTCAAAGGCGAAACTGATCTCCAGTTGCCCCGGAAACTCCGCCTGCATGCGGTCACCCTCGGCCAGCCAGGGATCGCTGCGCGTCAACAGCACACCCAAGGACGTATCGAAGCCAGTGCGGGGAATCGCTGCCGCCAGCAGCGCCGACAGCACCAGGGCCAATGCCAGCAGCGCATTGCGTTGTTGCACCAGAAGGCGGGCGAAAGCGTGCATGAAGAAGTCCTGGCGCGCGCTCAGTGTGTGAGTGAGTAGATCAGGTAGTTGATGCCCAGCTGGTAAGCGGCATTGGCATAGCGGGTCGGGTAGTAGGGGTGATAGGTATGTTCCCAGCCGTCGCCCATGTCGGAGTTCCAGTTGATCAGCACCATGATGCGACCATCGTCATCCAGGATGGCGTGGTTGCTGGCCGCATCAATGCCCTGCTCGCCGCGGGAGTCGTCGCGGCTCAGAGCGGGGATCATCTGCGGGCCATCGATGTCGTAATAGGTGCGGAAAATTTCGTGGTCATGGGGCAGCTCCACGATCTCGCGATCGGGGAATATCTGCGAGAACGAATCATGGAAATTGCTCCACTGCCGCTCTCCCCAGAAGTCGTCGATCAGCAGAAAGCCCCCGCGCAGCAGGTACTCGCGCACATTCTCGATCTCGGCCTCGCTGAGCATGATGCCCCCCTGCTGCCCCACTTCCAGCATGTACAGGAAGGGGTAGTCGAAGATGGCCTCATCGTCGAAACGCAGCACGATGGGGTCGCGCATCACGCGGATATTGGTCAGGCGCGAGACGCCACGCAAAAAGTTCATGTCGGCGCCAGGAAAGTCGATGGACCAGGTGGGACCGCCGTCGCCGAAGTAGCCCCAGCCGCCTCCGCCACCCCCGGCCTGCCAAGTGTCGAACTGCACCCGCACGAAGTTGAACTCGCCGCCCGGGTCGTATTCGATGTCAGGTATCGCGGGCTGACCCTGCTGCTGGAAGAACGAATCCGCCAGAGGCTGCGCCAGAGCCAGGGTGGGGCCGGTCAGAAGGGCGCCGGTCAGCAGTACGCCAGGGAGCAAGGCTTGCAGGAGTGGACGGGTGCGGTGCATGGCCGGTCTCGGTCACGGCCGTCGGGCTGACGGCCAATGCCCGCCATTAAACCTGCCGGCCATGCGCCTTTCAACCCTGAGCGGCGTTTTCCGCTGCG
>CAISYX010000103.1 GCA_903889815.1 uncultured Gammaproteobacteria bacterium | reverse complement strand
GTCCAGTGCCGGTGCAGCTTCGGCGCCGTCAAGATTCCCGCCGATCGCCACATTGATGCCGGCCGCGCGAGCCATGGCACCCAGCAGAGATACCACGGTACTTTTGCCATTCGAGCCTGTGACCGCCAGTATCGGTGCGTTCACGGCTTTGCTGAACATGTCGATGTCCCCGGTAACGGCAACGCCAGCCTCGATTGCTTCACGAATAGCTGGTGTGTCCAGACTGATGCCCGGACTGACGATCAGTTCATCGGCGACTCTCAGCAGCGCAGCAGGAAACTCACCGAGAGTAAGCGGCACCTGGGGAAACTCTCTTGCGAACTCCAACAGGCCCGGCGGATTCATGCGACTGTCCACAACGGAAAACGCCACACCTGCAGAATGCAGGTAGCGGGCAACAGACAATCCTGTCTTGCCCAATCCCACAATGATTCTGTTCTTGAGTGCCACGTTCACGATTGCGACTTTGCCTCTGCCGGTTTCAACGCAATTTCAGAGTTGCCAGTCCGAACAGGACGAGCATCACGGTGATGATCCAGAAACGAACAATAACGCGGGGCTCCGGCCACCCTTTCAATTCGAAATGGTGATGCAGCGGCGCCATGCGGAAGATGCGCTTGCCTGTCAGTTTGAAAGAACCGACCTGCAGGATCACGGACACGGTTTCCATCACGAACACGCCGCCCATGATGAACAGGACGATTTCGTGGCGCGCTATGACAGCCACGACTCCCAGCGCCGCGCCAAGCGCCAGAGCACCCACATCTCCCATGAACACTTGCGCAGGGTAGGTGTTGAACCACAGGAACCCGAGCCCTGCTCCCACCAGAGTGCCGCAGAAAATCACCAGCTCGCCGGCACCCGCAACGTAGGGAATGCGCAGATACTCAGAGAATTCCACGTGCCCGGAGAGGTAGGCGATCATGCCCAGCGCACCGCCCACCATTACCGTTGGCAGAATGGCAAGTCCGTCAAGGCCATCCGTCAGATTGACTGCATTGCTGCTGCCCACGATGACGAAATAGCTTACCAACACGAAAAAAATGCCAGCGTTGATCGAGACATCCTTGAAGAACGGCACGATGTAATGCGTTTCAGCTGGGCCAAGTGCGGAGTAGTACAGAAATAGTGCAGCCCCGAACCCGACGACGGATTGCCAGAAATATTTCCAGCGAGCCGGCAGCCCCTTGGGGTCCTTCTCGAACACCTTGCGATAGTCGTCAACCCACCCAATGGCTCCAAACATCAACGTCACGACCAACGTCGTCCAGACATAATGGTTGCTCAGATCTGACCACAACAGCGTGCTCACCAGCATACTGACCAGGATCAATGCGCCTCCCATGGTCGGAGTGCCGGCTTTGCTGAAATGACTGGACGGGCCGTCATTGCGAACCACCTGCCCGATCTGCAGATAATTCAGACGACGAATCATCCAAGGACCGATGATCAGCGAGATCAACAGTGCAGTAAGTATGCTGAAGATTCCCCGCACCGTGATGTACTGGATGACGGCGAAGCCGCTGTCGATCTGAGTCAGATAGTTGGCAAGCCAGACGAGCATTATGGGGCCTCTCCCGAGATGAGTTTTTCGACTACGCGTTCCATCGCCGCACTGCGGGAACCCTTGATCAGTACACTGGATTGGGTGTTGGTATTGGTCAGTGCATGGGAGATCAGCCGGGCAATCTTTTCGAAGTGCACAGCTCCGTCACCAAAACCAGCGGCTGCATGGGCGCTAAGTGGTCCAGTAGCCCAAAGCGCCTCTATCCCCTTGTTTCGCGCGTATTCACCTACTTCGCGATGGGCAAGCGCACTGTCCGCGCCCAGCTCGCCCATGTCACCGATTATCACGATGCGTCTGCCCGGAAAGGCGGCGAGCACGTCGATGGCCGCACGAAAAGACGACGGACTGGCGTTGTAGGTGTCGTCCACCAGAGTGGCGCCATTAAGCGCGCTGGCCAGACAAAGGCGCCCGGCGACGGGCCTTACGAGGGCAAGTCCGGCGCGGACGTCATCCAGTGAGGCGCCCGCTGCAAGACTTGCGGCACTGGCTGCCAGCGCATTGACGATGTTGTGCACACCCAGAAGTCCGAGCGTGATGGTGCAATGGCCGGCCGGCGAGTACAGCGTGAAACAGGTGCCTTTGAGCGGATCTGTCTGCACATCGCTGGCGTGGCAATCTGCCGATGACGCTTGCATGCCAAAGCGCAGCACGCGGCGGCTTCCTGCTCGGGCTTGCCAGATGGAAAAATGCGGGTCATCCGCGTTGAGCACTGCTGTGCCATCGGCCGGCAACCCATCGATGATCTCGCCTTTGGTGCGCACGACACCTTCCAGACTGCCAAAACCCTCTAGATGAGTGCCAGACGCATTGGTCAACACGGCCACGTGCGGCCTGGCCAGGCGAACAGTGCGGGCAATCTCGCCCAGGCCGCTGGCTCCGAGTTCCACGACAGCGCATTCGTGTGACGCGTCCAGCGCCAGCAGCGTCAATGGCACGCCGATGTGATTGTTGAGATTGCCGCGTGTCACAAGGACCTTGCGGGACACCCCAAGAATCTGTCCGATCATTTCCTTGACAGTCGTCTTGCCCTGACTCCCGGTGATCGCAACTACCCGCGCCTGTGAACGCTGCCGGTTCAACAGCGCCAGCTCGCCCAATGCATGAGTGGTATCTGCCACCAGCAGACTGGGCGACTGCGCCGCATCGGGAGTACTGACAACAGCTGCACAGGCTCCTTTCTCGAATGCCTGCTGGACAAACTGATTGCCGTCGAAATGCTCGCCTGCCAGTGCCACATACAAGTCACCTGGCAGCAGGGTGCGGGTATCAATGCTTACACTGAAAAACTCGGCATCGCCACCGACCAGGGTTCCCGACACGAGTGCATTGAGGGCAGTCAGCGATTGTGAGCCGATCATAGCGAGCGTCCCCTGTCAGCCTTCCTACGTGCCTGCAGTGCCAGGCGGGCCTGCGCTACGTCGCTGAATGCCAGCTTGCGACCATTGATGTCTTGATAGTTCTCATGACCTTTGCCAGCGATCAGCACGACGTCTCCTGCTACAGCACCAGAAATCGCGAGCGCGATGGCCTTGGCGCGGTCACGCTCTACGGTCAGTTTTCGCGTATTCGCCACGCCGAGCACGATCTGCCGAATGATGTCTTCAGCGCTCTCTGTTCGCGGGTTGTCATCGGTAACGATCAAGTTGTCCGCAAACTGCTCAGCCACCTCGGCCATCAACGGGCGCTTGCCCTGATCGCGGTTGCCACCGCACCCAAAAACACACCACACATCGCCATGAAAATGTTCACGCAAGGCTTGCAGCGCTGCTTTCAACGCATCTGGCGTGTGGGCGTAATCCACTACCACAGTGATGTCGCTGCTCTCGCCGACGATCTGCATGCGCCCAGGCACCGGATGCACGAGACATATCTGCTTCAGCAGCGCATTCAGAGCAAAGTCCGGGCGTACCGACTCCGTAGCAACCAGTGTTGCCAGGACAGCAAGAACGTTGCTGAAGTTGAATCGCCCGAGCAGCGATCCGGATATCTCGCCCTCGCCGAAAGGCGTTCGGACACGGGCCTTGTAGCCACGAGGAGTCAGCTGGAGGCTCAGCGCATGAATATCGGCGTGAGTATTGCTGATGCTGAAAGTAAAGCTTCTGACCGATGGCGCCAGGGTGTTCAGAATTCTGCAGGCGAAGGGATCATCCATGTTGACGACAGCGCTGCTCAAGCCTTCCACCATGAAAAGCCGGCGCTTGGTCTCTGCGTAATCCTCCATGCTGCCGTGATAGTCCAGATGATCTCTGGTCAGATTGGTGAACACTGCCACATCAAAGCGCACCCCACTGACGCGATGCTGATGCAATCCCTGCGAAGACACTTCCATGGCCACTGTGTCGGCACCTTGTGCGCGCATGCTGGCAAGACTGGACTGAATGAATACCGGATCCGGAGTGGTGTGCGCGGACTCTTCGAGTTCTGGAAGAAAGCCGGAACCCAGAGTACCGATAACACCGCATGAGCGCCCCATGGCACTCATGATCTGCGCGATGAATTGTGTGCAGCTGGTTTTGCCGTTGGTGCCAGTCACTCCAATCATGGTCAACGCAGCACTGGGATCGTCGAAGAAACGGCAAGCGATCACGCCAACGCGCGCCGCCAGGTCATCTACACAAATCACAGGTACACCGCGACGCAGACTGAACCCCTGCCATCTTGAATCGGCATGCGCGAGTACGACAGCGGCACCATTGTCGATGGCGGAATCGATGAACGCGCGACCGTCATGATTTCTGCCGAAGCATGCGAAAAACAAATCACCGGACTCGACTTTGCGACTGTCCAGCCTGACACCGCTGACTCGAACATTGAACTCCGCCGGAAGTCCTTCAGGCAGAGTTACTATGTCGCTCAGCAATTGGTCCAGACTTGTCATGTACACGATCTTTTCCGCAGTGTTCATTGATCGGCATCCATCAAAGGGCGCTCAGTGTCATTATTTCTGCATTTTCCATGTCATCAGGTGGAACGTTCAAGATGCGCATTGCGCCTGTAACTATTCGGGAGAACAAGGGCGCAGCAACCTGACTTCCGTAGTGTTCATTGCCACCCGGCTCATTCATGATGATCACGACAACAATGCGTGGATCACTGGCAGGGGCATAGCCTGCAAAAAGCGAGTTGTACGCATTCTTTTCATAACCGGAAGCACCCACGATGTGCGCCGTGCCCGTCTTGCCTGCCACTGTGTAGAGCGGAACATTGGCCGCAGTGGCGCCGCCACCGCGTTCCTTGTCCACCACTGTTTCCAGCGCCCTCATGACGCTGCGGGCGACCGCCTCGCTGATGACCTGCGCACGCGGCATGGCGTCAAGCGTTGCCGGATCAAGCTTCAAAAGAGAAACCGGCTTGCGCAGACCGCCATCAGCCAGTGTCGAGTACGCGCTGGCAAGCTGCAGCGCAGATGCAGACAATCCGTAACCATAGGACAGAGTCGCGGTTTCGATGTCTGACCAGCGGCGATGAGCAGGCAGAACACCACTGCGCTCGCCTGGAAATCCGGAACCTGAGTCTTCGCCAAACCCTACTTTGGCAAGCACATTGCGCAGCGCATCAGGTCCGATGGAGAGGGCAAGCAGACTTGCTCCGACATTGCTTGACTTTGTGATGATGCCTTCCACCGTCAGCACACCGTGATTGATGTCTCGAGTAGTGGCGTCTGTTACCCAGTCACGACCGACACGAATTCTTCCCGGACTCGTATCAACCAGCGTCTCCGGTGTATACAAGCCTGATTCCAATGCTGCAGCGATTGTAAATGCCTTGATCGTGGAGCCAGGCTCTACGAGGTCGGTCACGGCGCGATTACGCAAAGCGCTGAAGTCGGCAATGTTGCCGCGATTGTTCGGGTTGTAGGACGGCTGGTTCACCATAGCCAGTACCTCGCCAGTCTTGATATCCATCACAACCACGGACGCCGACCTGGCTCCTCGCAACAGATACTCGGACTTGAGTTCCTTGTAGGCGTGATTCTGAATGCGGAAATCTATGCTCAGCGACATATCCTGCCCAGCCTGTGCCGGCTGCAGCGTGTCGAGTTCGCGGATTATGCGACCGCGGCGATCCTTCATGACTTGCTGTCGCCCGGGAACTCCCTGCAACCAGTTGTCGAAGGCAAGCTCCATCCCTTCCTGGCCTGCGTCATCAACGTTGGTGAAGCCTATAAGGTGAGCGGCTATTTCGCCCTGCGGGTAGTAACGCTGATACTCAGTGCGCGCATAGACACCGGCAATATTCATGTCGAGTATGCGATCTGCCTCGGCCGGTGGCATGCGGCGCTTGACGTAGAAGAACTCCTTGTCAGCATTGGCTGCAAGACTGGCGGCAAGCTGCTGAGCGTCAAGCTCCAGTGCAAATGCCAGCACTTCTATTTCGCGCAACTCCTGTGACAGCTCCTTGGGATTCACCCAGATTGACCTTACTGGCGTACTCACCGCCAGTGGCTCGCCATTGCGATCCATGATGATGCCGCGATTTGCTGACAACGGCTCGACTCGAATCGTGCGCGCATCGCCCTGCCCCTGCAGAAAGTCCTTCTGGAGGACGTGCAGAGAGGTGAGTTTCCAGATCACGGCGAAAACACACATCACCATGAGCCCGAGGATCAGATACAGACGCCAGGTCAGTGGCTTGTGTTGCGGCTCGTCTCTAGTCATAGCGCACCATTACGACATCGGAAAATTCGGGAACAATCATCTGCAGCTCTTCTATAGCCTTGCGCTCGATACGACTGTCCAGACTGAATGTGCTCTGCTCAATCAACAGCTGCCCCCATTGCACCTGCAACTCATTGCGCTGGTTGCGCAGCTGCTGCAGCTCATTGAGCATGGAGCGATTCTTGAACGTGGTGTAGATCACAGAAATGCCGGAGACCAGCAGCGCGAGCAGCAATACCGTGATCAGCGTCATGCGGGGAGAGAACAGATTCACCCACTGGTATATGGATCGGGAAGTGAACGTCCTAGCGATGCTGATGGTGCTCAGGGGCTTTCTCATGTGTGCTCACTTGTAACGGGCATCTTGTTCTGAAGTTCGGTCCTGCAATCCATCTTCAATTCAGTTTTTCAGCGATCCTCATGATGGCGCTGCGCGAACGGGGGTTGTTTGCCACTTCCTGCGCATCCGCCTTCACAGGCTTGCCGATCTTCTTGAGTCGGGGATTGAGATCAGCATGTTGAACAGGCACCCCTGGAGGATAATCATCACCGCGCGCCTGCTCGCTGATAAACTGCTTCACGATGCGGTCCTCCAGTGAGTGAAAGCTGATCACTACTAAGCGCCCGCCTCCCTGCAACATGTCAAGCGCCTGACCGAGCACACTCTGCAAATCTTCAAGCTCGCGATTTATGTAAATCCTGATCGCCTGAAATGCCCGCGTTGCTGGATGCTTGTGTTTCTCCCAAGCTGGATTCGCATGCTTGATGATTTCGGCGAGCTGCAAAGTTCCAGTGATGGGCGCCACCTGCCGCTGCTCCACAATTGCCCGGGCCATGCGACGCGAGAACTTCTCTTCGCCATAGCGGTAGATCACATTCGCGATCTCCTGCTCACCAGCGACTGCCAGCCACTGCGCAGCGCTCAGCCCCTCTTCCGGATTCATGCGCATGTCCAACGGCCCATCATTGGTGAAGCTGAAACCGCGCTGTGCATCATCGAGCTGTGGCGAGGACACACCCAGATCCAGCAACACTCCGGCAATCTTTCCTTCCAAACCTGCCGCCTGAATCGCTTCACGCAATTGTGCAAAGGAGCTCTGCACGATTGTGAATCTTGGATCTGTACCGAATCGATCACGCGCCACTGCTACCGCCTGCGGATCCTTGTCGAACGCCATCAGACGCCCATCAGAATTCAGTGACTGCAATATGCGCTGCGAGTGACCACCCCGGCCGAAGGTGCAATCGACATACACTCCGGAAGGCGAACCCAAGAGAGCTACTACTGCCGACTCGAGGAGCACAGTCTCGTGTTGCAGTTCTTCCAACATTGCTCAACCCGCCTTGAAGTGCGCCACCAGTACAGCCGCCAAAGCGGAACGAAAAATCCAGATCAACTTACAAAGAGAGAGACTGAAGCTCTGCCGGCAACTCACCGCCAGCTGAGGTTTGTTTTATCCACAATTCTGTCTGCTCACTCCAGTTTTCCTCACTCCACAACTCCAGCTTCTTGCCCTGCCCCACCAGCGCGACGTGCTTGTCGAGCT
>CAISYX010000102.1 GCA_903889815.1 uncultured Gammaproteobacteria bacterium | reverse complement strand
TGTTGTAGTTGATACAGTTGTGTTTTAGCCACCTAAATCGGGCTGGCTATTTTCAAGGTTAAATTGAATAGATCGGAGTTCAATCTTGCTCGTTAAATTTGCATGAGTTTAGTATTTTTGTGTTTGAGAAAATATTAAGTGCGCCCTCCGATGCCACATTGAATGTGTCAATACGCTCTGCTGCAAGATTTGCATGTAGTGACTATGTTGTTGAAGTAGATTTCGTGGAGCTGAGCTTTTGTTGGCATGAGGCATCAAGCTGCGGTTGCATGTGTTAATCAGTTAACTCAAGGGATCATTTTGTATGGTGCCTATGTGGACCGCCGAGAGAACTTGAACACACTTGTGGTGTCAATTGGCTTGAAGGCATACGTCTCGGGAGTAGGGAAACTTCAGGAGCGCTTGAGGCGCACAAATTTAGGAGCATCAGATGAAGACTGTTGTTATAGGGGTTGGTCGCATGGGACGCAGGCACGTTCACGCGATACGAAAGCTCGGCTGGATGCTGGAAGGTGTCTATGACGTCAGTGCGAATTCCCTCGAGTTGGCAGCACAGGAGCACCAGCTCGAAAGCAGGCAGCTCTTTCAGAGCCTTGATGCCATGTTTGCACAATGTCGACCCGAGGTGGTTGTCATTGCAACCAATGCCGACACGCACTGCGAACTAACTTGTTTGGCGGCGCAAAGTGGCGCTAAGTACATCCTGGTTGAAAAGCCCATGGCTGTATCGATCGAGGAATGTGACCGGATGATCGAAGTCTGCCGCGAAGCAGGTGTCGGGCTGGCTGTCAACCATCAGATGCGTTTCATGCCGACCTATTCAGTTCCAAAGGCATTGTTTCAGGGGCCTGAGTTTGGCGGCTTGTGCAGCATGACCGTGATCGCTGGAAATTTCGGTTTTGCAATGAATGGCTCTCACTACTTCGAGGCGTTCCGGTTCCTCACCGATGAAGTGCCAGTCGAAGTGTCAGCCTGGTTTTCTTCGGAGTTGGTGCCCAACCCAAGGGGACCTCAATACCAGGATCGTGCCGGCTGCATCCGTGCCGTGACTGCCAGTGGCAAACGCCTGTACATGGATGTGAGCGTAGATCAAGGTCACGGCTTTGGTTGCACCTATGCCTGCCGCTACGGAATTATTACCCTCAATGAACTTTCGGGGGAGCTTGCCAGTTCTGAGCGGGAGTCGCAACACCGAGATTTGCCGACGACCCGCTACGGAATGCCCTGCATCAATAAGCGGTATGCGGTCAGTCCACCAGATCTGATCGATACCACATCCGCCGTTCTACAAGCACTCGTCACTGGCAAGAACAGTGTGTCTGGCGAGGTCGGGCGGCAGGTAGTAGAGTTGCTGGTTGCGGCTCATCAGTCGGCCGACGAGGGTGGCTCTCCAGTTCGAATGGACGGGGGAAAATTGGACCGCAAGCGGGTATTCAACTGGGCCTAGGTTGGGCAGGGAATCATGAACATAAGCAAATGCAAGGTGGCCGTCATAGGCGCAGGGTACATGGCACGCGAGCACATTCGCGCTTTCAAGGATGTGCCTGGGGTGGAGGTATTGGGCATACAAAGCCGTACGCGAGCAAGGGCTCAAGCCCTGGCCCAAGAATTTGGGTCAATTGCGGTTTTCGATACGGTTCCAGCGATGTATGAAAGCACACGGGCTGATCTGGTTGTGGTTGCAGTTCCTGAACTATCGGTGAATGCGGTCTGCAAAGCGTGTTTCGCATTTCCCTGGGTGGCTCTGATCGAGAAGCCTGCTGGGTATAACCTGGACGATGCATTGGATATTGAATCTGCAGCGAGCGCTCAGCAACGCCAGGCTTTTGTCGCACTGAACCGGCGCCATTACGGCAGCACGCGCGCCGTCCTGGCTGACCTGGAGAATCAGAGCGGCGCGCGATTAATAAAGGTGCAGGATCAAGAGGCACCAAAAGCCGCGCTGGAGGCGGGGCAGCCTGAACTGGTGGTTCAGAACTGGATGTACGCCAACTCCATTCACCTCATTGACTACTTCAGTCTTTTCGCCCGTGGCAAGGTAACCAACATCATTCCTACCATTCGGTTTGATCTGGCCCGTCCACGCTATGTAGCAGCCACCATTCATTACGATTCAGGCGATGTCGGGCTGTACGAGGCTGTGTGGGACGGTCCGGGCCCATGGTCAGTCAGCATAAATGTCGATGGAAAGCGTTGGGAAATGCGCCCATTGGAGAAGGCAACATTTCAGCTGGCTGGCACCCGTGTGTTGCAACCAGCAGAGGATGATGTCTGGGACAATCAGTTCAAACCAGGTTTGCGCCGGCAGGCGGAACTTGCCGTGTGGGCAGCGCAATTGGCGCCGGGACAGAACGCCGGACTTCCGACCCTGAAGGATGCGTTGGACTCCATGCGCCTAACCCATGCCATCTATTCTTAGCACTTGGCGGGTCGGAACTTGAAGAAAATACTTGTAACTGGCGCCGACGGATTCATTGGGTCGCACCTGACAGAAGCGCTCGTGCGCAGTGGGCATGACGTGCGCGCGTTTGTGCTTTACAACTCGTTCAATTCGTGGGGATGGCTTGATCAATGCGGTTCCGATGTACGGGGTAAATTCGAGGTGTTTGCCGGTGACGTGCGTGACCCACATGGTGTACGTACCGCGATGCAAGGCTGCGACAGGGTGCTGCATCTCGCCGCGTTGATTGCAATTCCCTATTCCTACCACTCCCCGGATACCTACGTGGATACCAACGTCAAGGGAACACTCAACGTGGTGCAGGCCGCGCGTGACCTGGGCGTCGAACGGGTTGTGCACACGTCAACCAGTGAGGTATACGGGACAGCCAGGTTTGTGCCGATTACAGAGGAGCACCCACTGCAGGGGCAGTCGCCTTATTCAGCCAGCAAGATTGGGGCGGATCAAATCGCCTTGTCATTCCACAGTTCTTTTGGAACTCCCGTGACCGTACTGCGACCATTCAACACTTATGGTCCCAGGCAGTCCGCGCGTGCAGTCATTCCTACGATCGTTACTCAATTGGCAACGGGGACAAGGCAAATAAAGTTGGGCTCGGTGCATCCAACGCGAGACTTCAATTTTGTGAGTGATACCGTCGCAGGTTTTGTCGCAGCGATGGAATCTGGCAAAGGTCTGGGAGACGTGATTAACCTGGGAAGCAATTTTGAAATTTCCATCGGCGATACGGCAATGGAGATAGCGCGCGCAATGGGCAAAGAGGTCGAGATCGTGACGGATGATCAGCGCCTGCGCCCGGAAAAGAGCGAAGTCGAACGCTTGTGGGCGTCCAATGAAAAAGCCAAGCGACTGTTTGGCTGGAGCCCTGGCTATGGCGGGATCGACGGCTTTCGGCGAGGGATAGCAGAGACTGTCGAGTGGTTTGGATGCCCTGAAAACCTGGGCCTCTACAAGGCCAACATTTACAACGTGTGATGTCGAGTTCCAGCGATTTCGATTTGCCTCAGCGAATCGTAAGGGCGGCGCGGAAGGTCACCGGAAGCACCCCGGCCGTTTTGCACGAACCCAGCTTCCGCGGAAATGAGTGGAACTATCTTAAGGAATGCCTAGACTCGACGTTTGTCTCTTCTGTCGGGAAGTTTGTAGATCGTTTTGAAGCCGACCTTGCCGCGTACACAGGCGCAAGGTTTGCGGTCGCAGTGGTAAACGGCACTGCAGCGCTGCAGGTCGCCCTACGCATTGCAGGTGTGACAAGTGGGCACGAGGTTCTGGTGCCTGCGCTGACTTTTGTGGCCACAGCCAGCGCAGTGGTTCACTGTGGCGCGGTACCGCATTTCGTAGAAAGCGAAGAGGAATCGCTGGGCGTGGATCATCACAAATTGAGGGAATACCTGCGCGGTGAGACTGCCATGCGGGACGGGCAGTGCGTCAATCTGCGTAGCGGTCGCGTCATCCGGGCGCTGGTTCCCATGCACACATTCGGGCATCCAGCAGACATTATTGGATTGCTTGAGGTAGCACGGGAGTTCGGACTTGTACTGGTCGAAGACGCTGCGGAGTCCCTGGGCAGTACCGTCGGGGGCAGACATACCGGCACATTCGGCTTGCTCGGAACCCTGAGCTTCAATGGGAACAAAACCATCACGACTGGTGGTGGAGGCGCGATCCTGACAGATGATCCGGAAATTGCAAAAAGGGCAAAGCACCTGACTACCACTGCAAAGGTGCCCCATCGCTGGGACTATGTCCATGATGAAGTCGGATACAACTTTCGTATGCCCAATATCAACGCCGCATTAGGATGCGCACAACTCGAACAGTTGCCTGAACTGCTGGTGCAGAAGCGGTGCCTCTACGGGCGTTACCTCGACGCGTTCAGGGACGTCACCGACGTGCGGATCCATGGTGAAGTCGAGGGGCGACGCAGCAATTTCTGGCTGCAGACACTTGTGCTGGATCCATCGGTTGCGCATGAACGCGACGCCATTTTGACTGCGACGAATGATGCCGGCGTAATGACAAGACCTGTCTGGAAATTGTTGCATCAACTCACGCCCTACGAGAAACATCCGCGCATGTCTTTGCAAGTGGCGGAGTCGCTGGCGCAACGTGTAATCAATTTGCCTAGCAGTGCCCCGTTGGGAGGGTCTTGAGCTTGCGGCAACCCATTCTGGTAATCGGCGCTGGCGGCCATGCGCGTGCATGCATTGATGTCATTGAGGAACATGGGGGATATCAGATCGCCGGGTTGGTCGGACTGCCTGGAGAAGTCGGCAGCCGCATACTTGGTTTCCCGGTTCTGGGATCAGATGGAGATATTCCGTCCCTGTCCAGCAAGATCGGAGCCGCGATCATTGCAGTAGGACAGATCAAGAGTCCGGACTTGCGCATCAGGCTGTTCGGACAACTTGAGCAGCTTGGTTGCCGGATTCCATCCATCATTTCTCCCAGGGCCCACGTGTCGCGGCATGCACAGGTTGGTGCGGGAACCATCGTCATGCATGGAGCAATCATCAATGCTGCCGCAGCAGTGGGACGCAACTGCATCATCAACAGCATGGCACTTGTGGAGCACGACGTGACAATTGAGGATCACTGCCACATCGCCACGTCTGCCGCCGTCAACAGTGGTGTCTGGGTTGGTGCTGGTTCGTTCGTCGGAAGCGGTGTCACGGTGCGTCAGCTCAGCAAACTTGGCGAGCGTTGCGTCATAGGCATGGGGCAATGCGTCTTGAAAGATTGCGCACCAGGAACATGGTTGCCATCAACGGCGGGGGCTCGGTGAGAACACTGATAATTGCAGAAGCCGGGGTCAATCACAACGGCGACATAGATCTCGCACGTCAGCTTGTCGATTTTGCATCGCAGGCTGGTGCGGACATGGTCAAGTTCCAGACGTTCAAAGCCAACCGCCTGGTGACGCCGACTGCGCACAAGGCACACTATCAGGCGCTGTCAACGGACGAAGGTGAAACACAGTTGCAGATGCTCCGACGACTGGAGCTCACGCATGAGATGCATGCGGAACTGATCGCCCACTGCGCAAAGCGCGAAATCACGTTCTTTTCCACTGGTTTCGATACGGAGAGTGTTGACATGCTGGTCGGGCTCGGACTCGAAAGTTTCAAAGTTCCGTCCGGGGAAATAACGAACCTACCCTACCTTCGGCATGTCGGAAGCTACGGCAAGCCCGTGATTCTGTCCACCGGTATGTCCACGCTGGAAGAGGTGGTTGCAGCCGTTGACGTACTGAACTGTGCGGGCACCCAGCGGAAGGACATCACGGTACTTCATTGCAGCACGGAATACCCTACTCCGATGGCAGATGTAAACCTGCGCGCCATGGTGTCCATGGGGCAGGCGCTCGGGCTCCAGTATGGATATTCCGACCATACCGCAGGAATCGAAGTGGCCATTGCTGCGGTCGCGCTGGGCGCCTGTATCATCGAAAAACACTTTACCTTGAGCAGGGATCTTCCTGGGCCTGACCACAAGGCCAGTCTGGAGCCCAACGAGCTCTGTGCGATGGTGTCAGCCATTCGCAACATTGAAGCGGCCATGGGCGATGGAATCAAGCGGCCATGTTCAAGCGAAATGAAGAATATGGCCGTGGCCCGCAAATCTATTGTGGCCGCGCGCCTGATCCAGCCAGGAGAACTTTTCAGCCAGGACAACTTGGCTGTCAAACGTCCAGGTACCGGCCTTTCACCCATGACCTGGGACGCCCTGATTGGGCAGCCTGCCAACCGTGTTTATGCGGTGGATGAGCTGATTGACCCATGAGAAAAAAGGTCTGCGTGGTCACCGGCTCCAGAGCGGAGTATGGGTTGCTTCGCTGGGTGATGCAGGGCATAAAGGATTCCGATCAGCTGGAGCTTCAACTGCTGGTGACTGGGTCGCATCTATCGCCCGCATTTGGCGAGACGTACCAGGAAATTGAGGCAGACGGATTCAGCATCGACCGCAGGATTGATCTGGAACTCGGCGATGACACTGACCAATCTGTTGCCAACGCGATGTCGCTTGCGCTCGGCGGTGTGGCAAGGGCCTTGCAGGAAATGCGACCGGACATCGTACTGGTGCTTGGTGACCGCTATGAAATTTTTGCCGCAGCGGCGGCTGCAATGGTTTGCAGGATTCCAATAGCACACCTTCATGGTGGAGAGACTACGGAAGGCGCAATGGATGAGGCGATCCGTCATTCGGTTACAAAAATGTCGCATCTGCATTTTGTGGCTGCGCCGGAATATGCGCGCCGAGTTGTGCAGTTGGGCGAAGATCCTGGGAGTGTTAACCTGGTGGGAGGTCTTGGCATTGACGCCATCCTGCGTCAGCCAAGGATGTCCAGGGAGGAACTGGAAAGGTCACTGGACTTCCGATTCCTGAAACGCAACCTGCTGGTCACCTATCATCCTGTGACACTGGACGAATCCCCGCAAACTTCCCAGATGACAGAACTTCTGGACGCGTTGGGCGAACTGGCGGACACGGGGTTGATATTTACCATGCCCAATGCCGACCAAGGCGGGCTGGGAATGGCAGAGCAGATCCGGCAGTTCGTGGACGCGCACCCAAACGCTAGATTGTTTACATCGCTGGGTCAGCGTCGATACTTCTCATGCATCGGTCATGTCGATGGCGTCATCGGGAACTCATCAAGCGGGTTGCTGGAGGTTCCGAGCTTTGCCAAAGGAACAGTCAACATTGGAGACAGGCAGCGTGGCCGATTGCTCGCAAAGAGCGTAATCAACTGCGGCACATCAAAGGCAGCGATACTTGAAGCCATCCAAACTTTATATTCAGACAAATTTCATGACCGGCTAAAAACAGTCGCCAATCCCTATGGGGACGGCGGTGCCAGTGAAAAAATCATCCAGGTGTTGGAGAACTGTCGGTTATCGGGAATCCTAAAGAAGTCGTTTCATGATCTTTCACATTAATGGCAATTGGAAGTGTCGGCCGTGCCGCCGCCACTTGCCTTTCAACGCGATTGGCATGTATGGGAAATGAGACCTGGCGCCGCGCCTTGCTGCACCGGAACGCAACCCTCGAGCAGGCCATTCAAAGGCTTGAAGAGTCCGGCACCCAGATCATTCTTGTTGTGGACGAAGGCGATATTCTGGTTGGCACGTTGACTGATGGTGATATTCGTCGCGGACTGCTCAAAGGCATTGGTCTGAAAAGCGCCATTGAATCCATAGTTCACCGGGATGCGCTGGTGGTGCCGCCCCAGATGAGTCGCGAGATGGCATTGAACCTGATGCAGGCGAACGTCATCCATGCTTTGCCCGTGGTAGACGAATCCCGTCGGGTGGTCGGACTTTACCTGCTCAATGAGTTGCTTGTTCCCGCGCACCGCCCCAACCCCATGGTCATAATGGCCGGAGGGCTTGGTACCCGCTTGCGGCCGCATACCGAAAATTGCCCGAAGCCGCTCTTGCCTGTTGGTGGCAAACCCATGCTTGAGCACACAATCGAACGAGCCCGGGCCGAAGGATTCCGACACTTCTTCCTGGCAGTGCATTACCTCGGTCACATGATCGAGGAGTACTTCAAGAACGGCGAGCGCTGGGGAGTAAGGATAGAGTACATACGAGAAGATTCACCACTCGGCACAGCAGGTGCTTTGAGCCTGATGCAGCAGTTTCCGTCGATCCCCCTGCTGGTTACCAATGGCGATGTGCTGACCGACATACGTTACGGTGAGCTGCTCGATTTCCACTGCTACCACCTAGCCGCCGCCACGATGGCAGTGCGCCAGCACGAGTGGCAGCACCCTTTCGGAGTTGTACGGATCAAGGGCGTGGACATCGTTGGCTTTGAAGAAAAACCAATTTCCAGGAGCCATATCAATGCAGGTGTCTATGTCCTGGAGCCACGGACACTTGAACTGCTGCGAGCTGGCGAGCACTGTGACATGCCCACCCTATTTGCCCGCATACAACAGCGTTCCATGCGTACTATTGTCTACCCGATGCATGAGCCCTGGCTGGACGTCGGCCGCCCCGATGACCTGGAGAGTGCGCGGGACAAATTTGGAAAGTCAGCCGAATAATGCAGCGGGCACTGATAGTCGGACACGGATCCATCGGCGCCCGCCATGCGCGCATATTGCGCGAACTGGGACTCGAGGTGGCGGTCGTTAGTCGTCATGGCGAAGGCGAAAATAAAGTGTTCCTGAACATCACTGACGCCTGCAAAGTGTTCGAACCCGACTATATCGTTATTGCCAATGAAACCGCAAGGCATGCCGAATCGCTGAAAACGTTGTCTTCAATCGGTTTTTCTGGGTGGACGCTGGTTGAGAAGCCAGTGGCAATCAGCCGGGATGCGTTGATTGGATTTACAGCCGGGGCGCAAGTTCGCGTTGCGTACAATCTGCGCTTCCACCCCGCAATGCGCAGGCTCAAGGCGCTGCTGGCTGAGGATCGTCTGATCGCCATTCAAGTCTACGTTGGGCAATATCTGCCGGACTGGCGTCCCGGAACCGACTACCGAAAATCCTATTCTGCGAGCAAGGTCGCGGGTGGCGGAGTGTTGCGCGATCTCAGCCATGAAATTGATTACCAGCGGTGGCTGTTTGGACCTTGGGCGCGGCTGACAGCAGCGGGCGGACGAAAAGGTGAACTCGAAATAGACAGTGACGATACCTGGTGCATCTTGATGGAACAAATGGCGGGACCTGTATTGACGCTGCAAATGAACTATCTCGACAGGGTGGCTCGTCGAGAGCTGACAGTTGTGGGCGTCAAGCACTCTTACAGAGTTGACCTTGTTGCCGGAACGTTGGCCGTGGATGGTGCTGCTGAGCGATTTGAGATCGGACGTGACGATACGTATCGCGATCAGCACCTTGCCGTCCTGACCGGGCGCGCTGGCGAATTGACCTCTTTTGAAGAGGGCCTGGAGACATTAACTACGATAGCGGCAATCGAGCGTGCCTCGCTTGAGCAGAGCTGGGTGGAGGCGAGATGAGTCGGATATGTACGATCTGTGCACGTGGTGGTTCAAAGGGCGTTCCCAACAAAAACGTTCGAGAGTTGGCTGGCCGCCCTCTGATCGCCCATAGCATCCTGCAGGCAAGGGAATCCGGATTGTTCGACGCCGTCGCGGTCAGCAGCGACTCGGAAAACATTCTTGAGGTTGCCCGTCAATGGGGGGCTGACTACCAGATCCGTCGTCCCGATGACCTTGCATCAGACACGGCAGCAAAGGTTCCAGCAATACGACACTGCCTGGAAGAGGCGGAGCGAATTTCAGGAATCCGGTGTTCGGTGTTCGTTGACTTGGATGCAACGTCCCCTCTCCGAAGTGTTGCGGACATTCACGGCGCAGTGGCTCTCCTTGAATCACAAAAAGTAACAAACGTAATTACTGGCGCAACTGCGCGACGTTCGCCCTATTTCAATTTGGTGGAAATAGATGATCTAGGCAAGGTGAAATTGAGCAAGTCCCTTGAGAAACCCGTAGTTCGTCGCCAGGATGCGCCGCGCTGCTTCGACATGAATGCCTCAATCTATGTATGGAATCGCGATGCTTTCTTGAACCATCCCGCCGTGTTCTACGAAGATACGTCGCTGTTCGAGATGCCCGAGAGCCGTTCACATGACATTGACACTGAACTAGATTTTGAGTGGGTAGAGTTCTTGATGAGTCGCAAGGAACAATCGTGAAACCCGGAAGCTATCGCTCGCGCTTTGACCTCACTGGCCGAGTGGCTGTAGTGACTGGAGGGGCCGGAATACTTGGCCAGAATTTCGTAGCAGCCTTGGCAGATCATGGCGCCAGTGTTGCCGTCGTTGACCTTGATAGGGACAAGGTTGATGACGTGGCAGCGCAACTTCGTGACGCCTTCAGCGTTTCAGCGGTTGGAGTGGTTTCTGATGTTTCCGACCCAAAATCCGTCGCTGACATGGTTTCTCAAGTGGAGAGTTCGCTTGGGCCTGTGGACATACTTCACAATAATGCCGCAACAAAAGGTAGCAGCCTGGACGCCTTTTTCGAACCAGTGCCCACTTTTTCCCTTGATGCCTGGCGCGAGATCATGGCAGTCAATCTGGATGGTCTGTTCCTTGTTGCGCAGGCCATTGGATCCCGGATGGCCGAGCGAGGGCGTGGCAGCATCATTCAGACTGCGTCAATTTACGGTGCCATAGCTCCGGATCAACGGATTTACGAAGGCTCCCTGTATATGGGACGCCCAATAAACACGCCGCCGGTATACGCCGCCTCAAAGGCAGGAGTCATTGGCCTGACCAAATATCTGGCGACTTATTGGGCAGATAAGGGCGTGCGCGTGAATACCCTGACCCCTGGAGGTGTAGAAAGCGGCCAGAACGATGTATTTCGCCAACGTTACGCAGCACGTGTTCCAATGTGCCGCATGGCAGACCCGGAAGAAATGGCATCAACCCTGGTCTTCCTGGCGTCCGATGCTTCAAGCTACATCACCGGCCAAAACATCATGGTTGATGGCGGCCTAAGCGCATGGTGAATATCCAACTCAATAACCTACAGAAACAATACGATGATCCACACGAACCCGCTTAAAGATAACCTGGACTTGAGCCGTTTCACGACCGGGAGTCCAGCGGAAGCAAAGTATGGCCTACCGACCACAGTAAAGTATTGCAAGCGCTGTGTCATTTCCAATCAGCGGCCAAGTTCAGCGGTTGAGTTCAAACATACTGCAAAGTCTACCAAAAGCACTATTAATTTCGATGACGAAGGCATTTGCGATGCGTGCCGTGTAGCAGAGCGCAAAGCTTCGATAGATTGGGAGGAGCGCGACCGCGAACTGCGCGCATTGTGCGATCGATTCAGGAGCACGAACAGTTCCTATGACTGCATAGTTCCCGGATCGGGCGGCAAGGATAGCTTTTACACTGCTCACTTGCTCAAATACAAATATGGAATGAACCCACTGACAATAACCTGGGCGCCGCATATTTATACAGACTGGGGCTGGAAAAATTTCCAAGCTTGGATTCATGCTGGTTTCGACAATCACCTGGTAACACCTAATGGTCGTGTTCATCGAATGCTTACCCGACTAGCGCTTGAGAATCTATTGCATCCATTCCAGCCATTCATCATTGGACAGAAAGCCATTTCTCCGAAAATGGCACTTCTTCATCGGATTCCGCTTGTTTTTTACGGTGAAACTGAAGCGGAATACGGCAACCCCAGTCTGGGTATTGAGCAGGCCAAGCAAAGCTGGGAATATTTCTCAACCGGAGCTGAATCTGAGGTGCTTCTCGGTGGCGAATCTGTGGCCGATCTGAAGGCACACTACGGCCTCAGCGCCATTGATCTCGAACCATATATGCCAGCGAATCCGGACAAGCTTGCCGACCTGAATTTCGAGGTGCACTACATGGGTTATTACATGAAGTGGCATCCACAGGGCTGCTATTACTATTCTGTAGAGAATGGCGGCTTTCAGGCAGCACCGGAAAGAAATCCGGGCACATATGGCAAGTATGCGTCTCTCGACGACAAAATGGACGACCTTCATTTTTATACTACCTACATCAAATTTGGCATCGGCCATGCCACGTACGATGCCGCACAGGAAATCCGCTCCGGAGAGTTAACGCGAGAAGAGGGTGTTGCTTTGGTGAGGCGATTTGATGGCGAATATCCAGAGCGCTTTGCAGACGAACTATTTCGTTATCTGAGTTTGCCAGAGCATGAGTTTCCAAGGGCGGCACAGATGTTTGAGCAACCTAATATTGACAGCAAGTACTTTGCGGCTTTGGTTGATCGCTTCCGCTCGCCACATCTTTGGAGGCGCGACGGCGACAAATGGTTGCTCCGAAATTCTGTTGCAGACGTGTGATTGATATGGTTCCCCACGGAGTGATGTTTCACCATTTCCATGGTGAGGGTCATGATGCGACCCAAGGTAGCATTTCGGCGGATGAACTTTCGCGCCTTCTGGATCATTTGGGCTGTGAGAGGATACTTGGCGCTCAGGAGTGGATGGAACGAGCAGTTTCCGGGCGGCTTCG
>CAISYX010000101.1 GCA_903889815.1 uncultured Gammaproteobacteria bacterium | reverse complement strand
TGGATGGCCAACCGCACGCTGGAGACGCGCACCTCGCTGATCGTCGATCCGCCCAATGGCCGCCTGCCCGCCATGCGTCCGGAAGCCCGCGAGCGCATGCAGGCAGAAGCCCAGGCTCGACGCGACGCACCGTCGGATTCCTACACCTCGCGCCCGATACAGGAACGCTGCATTACGTACGGCATGCCCTACATGCTGGCGGGCTACAACAGTTACTACCAGGTAGTGCAGAGCGCCACCCACGTGGCCATCGTGCAGGAGATGATCCATGACGTGCGCCTGATACCGCTGCAGCAGCGCCCCCACGTGGATGAAGACATCCGCCTGTGGCACGGCGACTCCCGCGGCTGGTTCGAAGGCGACAGCCTGGTGATCGAGACGCGCAACTTCTCGGAAGCCAGCAACTTCATGGGCGCGCGGGACAACCGCCTGTTCAAGGAGCGCTTCACACGCGTCTCTGAAGACATCCTGCAGTATGAGTTCACCATCGAGGACGACGAGACCTGGGAAGCGCCCTGGACCGCCGTGCTGAACTGGACTCGCAGTGAAGACCCGATCTACGAATACGCCTGTCACGAAGGCAACTACGCGCTGGAAGGCATCCTTTCGGGCGCGCGGGCTGAGGAGAGAATGGCGGCAGAGCAGAACAACTAAGCCTGCACTGCAGGGTTTTTTAATTTGCTATCAATGCTATCATCCTCTCTGTGCTATACCTTGAGGGGAGTCTGGCAACATGGCGAATCTGATTGTGAGAAACGTTGACGAAGCGATTGTAAGGGCCCTGAAGTCTCAGGCTGGAGCGAAAGGCGTCAGTGCCGAGGCAGAACACCGCCACATTCTGGAAGCGGCGCTGCTGCACCCTGTGCCCCGCAGTTTTGCGCAGGTGCTGGCGGAAATGCCGAATGTCGGCCGCGACGAGGATTTCGCGCGGATCGACAACGAGCAGGCCCGCCATGTATTTGATTGATACCAATGTCGTCAGCGAGCAGCGCAAGCTGCACCTGGCCAACCCCGGTGTGCGCGCCTTCTTTACGGAACTGCTGGAGCAGCCGGGTCAGGCGTACATCAGTGTCATTACAGTGGGCGAGATCCGCCGCGGCATCGACTTGTGCACCTGGCGTGGCGACGTGCAGCAGAGTGCGCTGCTCGAACAATGGCTGCAGCAACTGTTGCTGCATTTCAGTCATCACATCCTGGCCTTTGACCAGCATTGCGCGCAGGTCTGGGGCAGGCTGCGGGTGCCGAATCCGGATGCCGTCATCGACAAGCAGATCGCCGCCACTGCACTGGTCTACAACCTCACTGTCGTCACCCGCAACACGCGCGATTTCGACGGCACCGGAGTCCGTGTCTTGAATCCGTTTGTCTGAACCAGCGCACAAGGAGCCCGTCATGACCGTCAGCTACCAGCACGATGTGATCATCCACCGCATGCCCGCCGAGGTTTTCGCGGTCATTGACGACCTGCCACAGACGGCGAAGTGGCTGCCGCCCTGCGTCAGTCTCGAGAAAGTGGGCGACGGCCCCAGTGCCGAGGGCGACGCCCTGCGCTATGCGTACCGCTAGGGCAGCAAGACCGCCGAAATGGCGGGCCGCATCGTGGCGCATGTGCCCGACGCACGCCTGCACTGCCTCTACTCCGATGCCATGTTCGACGTGTCCGTCGACCTGCAGGTGGCAGCGCATCCCGAAGGCACTCTGAGTTCCCATCACATCACCATGACACCCAAAACCCTCTTCGGCAGACTGCTGCAACCCCTGATCCGCCTTGGCCTGGGCAAGCAGACGCGGGACGCCGCGACCAACCTCAAGACGCTGCTCGAAACATCCTGAAAATCCGCTGTGTCGGGCACTCGCGCATTGGCCGTGAGCCGCGTTATAGTACGGGCCTGTAACGCCCATTCGACTGCGGTCAACACAATAAAAACAGGACACCCGTCCCCCATGCGCCATCTGAATTCTGCTGCTGTACGGCTGGCTGCCTTGATTGCATTGCTTGCCACCACCCTCGCCTCCTCTGCCTGGTCCCAGACGCCATTCTCCATGGAGGTCAAGCCCGAGTATCTGAAGGAAGTGCTGCCCATCGCCGAAACCTTCTCGGAGAAGGAAGGCGGCGAGGCGCCTGTCTGGCGCGGCTATCGCAACAACGCCGAGACGGGCGTGCAGGAACAGGTGGGCTTCGTGTACCTGACCGACGACTACCCGCCCGAACAACGCGGCTACGCCGGTCCCATCGACATGCTGGTCGGCATGGACATGAACGGCGTGGTCACCAGCATGAAGGTGCTGGATTACTACGAGTCCTACCTGTTCTCACGGGGCGACTTCATCGACGACTCCGTGTTCCTTTCCCAGTTCCGCCGCAAGCCCATCACCGACCAGTTCCGCCTGGATGTGGACATCGACGGCCTGTCAAGCGCAACGGCCACCAGCGCCGCCATGTCGCGCAGCGTGGGGGAAGTGTCCCGCCGTGTGGCCCGAGCCTACCTGAACTTCGGGGCTGGCACTGAAGAAGAACAGATGACCATCGACAACACCCGGGCCCTGCTGGAACCCTACAGCTGGCAGGATCTGATCGACCAGGGCGTCATCCGCCAGACCACCTTGAAGTCGGCCGAAGGCGCCGACATCGTGCTGGCGGTGACCTATATTGGCAAGCGCGCCATCGGCGAATTCATGGTGGGCAAGGAAGCCTTCGAGCTGGCTGAAGCCGATGCCACCTTCCGCTCCGGCGGTGGTGCGATCCTGCTGCTGGCGCCCAGTGGTCCGGGGGCAGGCAGCGGCTTCCGGCAATTCCCCATGTCGATGCAGCAGGGCGATATCGTGCGCCGCGTGGCCGGCACGCGCTTCGGCAATGCCGGCATGGCGACGGAAGGCCTGGTGGCAGGCAATGCCAATTACGCGGTGTCGCTGACCGTGCACCCCGATTTCGACGTCACCCAACCCTTCAATCTGATCTATCACACGCCCGGCGGCGCTGGCGACGTCGCGCTGGAATATCAGGTGACCGGCGTGGGCCTGACTCTGGCGCGGGGCGAGCCGGTGCTCTCGGAAGAACAACTGCTGGAAGCGCGTCTGGTGGACGCCAGCTTCTTCGAGCGTCTGCGTCTGGCGCCGCCCTGGGGCGTGGTGCCCTGGGTCGATGTGATTCTGCTGTCGATACTGCTGGGCTTCGTGATGGCCGCGTTCCTGAGCAAGAACGCCATGTTGCGCTGGGGCACCATGACAGCGACGATGCTGTATCTGGGCTTCTACAAGAACGGCTTCCTCTCGGTGTCCCACATTGCCAACGTGATCAAGATGGGCCCCGAGATGATCACCAACAACCTGCCCACGCTGATGATCGTGGTGTTCACGCTCATCACCACGCTCATCTGGGGAAGGGTGTTCTGTTCCTCGCTGTGCCCGTTCGGCGCCGTGCAGGATTTCATCGCCCGCTTCGCGCCGAAGAAGTGGCAGCTCAAGGTGCCGCAGAAGCTGCATGACAATGCGCTGTACATCAAGTACGGCATCCTGGCGCTGATCCTGGGCACCGCCTCGGTGAATGCCAACGCCAGCATCTTCCAGTACTTCGAGCCTTTTGGAACGCTGTTCTTCTTAAGCCCCTCGGTAGTTTTGTGGGCCATCCTGCTGGTGATTCTGGCGGCGTGTGTGGTGGTGGAACGCTTCTACTGCCGCTATGTCTGCCCGCTTGGCGCCGCGCTGGCCATCCTGGCGCTGGTCAGTCCGCTCCGCATCAAGCGCGTGCCACAGTGCAGCACTTGCAAAGTGTGCGAGCAGGCCTGTCCGACCGGCGCCATTCGCCGCGAGGCCATCGACTTCAAGGAATGTGTACGCTGCGACGTGTGCGAGACCAAGCTGATCGAGAAAGCCGGCACCTGCCGTCATTCCATGGACGAGATCGAACGGCGCCGCAAGACAAAGCAGAACATTCCGGTCGTCAACATCGTCGAGCCCGTATCGGCCTGAGAGCGCCCTGCACTTTTCATCTACTGGAGTTACTGACATGAAGCAACACACACGCATTTTCGCCCCGCTGCTGGCGGGCCTTCTGAGTCTTGGCAGCCTGAGCGCCACCGGCCAGGCCGCCGACGAAGGCTGGGTCAAGCTGATTGACGGCGCCACCGGCATGGACAATTTCACCGTGGTGGGCGATGCCAACTGGAGCGCCACTGACGGCACCATCCAGGCCACCGAAGGCTCGGGCGCGTCGTTTCTGCTGACCAAGGAGTCGTACTCGAATTACCTTCTGACCGTGGAATTTTTCGTCAGCGAAGACGCCAACAGCGGCATTTACATGCGCTGCCAGGACCCGGCGGCCATCACCGACCGCAGCTGCTATGAAGCCAACATCTTCGACCAGCGCCCCGACCTGACCTTCGGCACGGGCGGCATCGTGCACATCGC
>CAISYX010000100.1 GCA_903889815.1 uncultured Gammaproteobacteria bacterium | reverse complement strand
GGACCAGATCAGCCTTGAGCGCCTGATTCAGAATGCGCAGTGTCTCCGCATTGTCATCCACTTCCTGCAGTGCGCGAATGACGGCACGCGTTTCATTGCGGCGGCGATCGAGCGCGGCAAGCCTGTAGAGGCGTATGACATTGCCTTCCTGTCGCGCCTGCGCGTAACGGGCAAGCACCACCGACCCGACCATGAGGACAAGCAGGAACGCAATCATGTACAGGCTTGCAAGCACCATGTCACACCGGAAGACAGTAAAGGTGACGCACACTCGCGTCTCACACTCTGTTATCGGCGCATTCGGCGCGAGGTTTACAGAAAAACAAACAGAAGCAGCAAATTAAATCAGCAGCCCGATCCAGACCAGGGCCACCATGGCCATGGCCAGAAACACCGCAGCCGACCCAATATCCTTGGCCTGGCGTGAGAGCTCGTGAAATTCGAGACCGACTCGGTTCACTACCGACTCCACTGCTGTGTTGAGCAATTCCACAATCAACAGCAGCAAAACGCTTCCGATCATCAGCACCCGTTCCAAGGACGACTCGCCCAGCCATAGCGCCAGAGGCGTCAGCACAACAAGTCCTACAACTTCAAGACGGAAGGCTTCTTCAGAGCCGAATGCGCTGCGCAGTCCGGCAACGGAATAGCCGGCGGCGGCCAGCAGCCTGGACACGCCTCTCTTCTTGGGGGGAACATTCGGCTTACTATCAGACATGGCCGGCAAACATCTCCTTGAGTCTTTGTCCTGGATCAGGCGCCCGCATGAAGGCCTCTCCAATCAGAAATCCGTACACGCCCCCGGCAATCATGGCATCGACGTCTTCGGGCGTGTTGATGCCACTTTCGGTCACCAGCAACTTGCCGGCCGGCAGCTGAGTGGCCAGTCGGCTGGTGACATCGAGGCTGGTTTCGAAGGTATGCAGATTGCGATTGTTGACACCAATCAGATCGAAACCGGCGTCCAGGGCAATATCCAGCTCTGCTTCGTCGTGTACTTCGACCAGCGTGTCGATATCGAGCTGGCGTGCATAGTCGGCGAGCTCACGCAATCGCCGCGGCTCAAGCGCAGAGACGATGAGGAGCACACAATCCGCACCCAGCGCTTTCGCTTCCGCAATCTGGTACCGATCGATTATGAAATCCTTGCGAATGACTGGGAGCGTGCAGGCGGCACGCGCCAGCTGCAGATATTCGTTGGCACCCTGAAAGTACTCACGGTCAGTTAGCACGGATAGACACGTGGCTCCCGCTTCCTCGTACTGCCGCGCGATGGCAACAGGGTCGAAGTCGGCACGGATCAAGCCTTTGCTCGGCGACGCCTTCTTGATTTCGGCAATCACGGCTGGCTTGCGCGCCAGAATCCTCTGACGCAGCGCGACGATGAACGGGCGCTTGTCCTTCACATCGGCGGCAGCCTTTTCAAGTGCGCCCAGACTGCGAACGGCGCTGTCCCGCCCTATTTCGACGTGCTTTTGCGCGATGATGTCTTCCAGAATGGTGGCTTTGGACATGATCACAGCCCCCTCTCTCTAAAGACTCTGGCTGAAAGCAGCCAGGGCTTCCAGCTTGAGCAGGGCGTCGCCACTGCGCAGGATTTCACGGGCACGCTGCACCCCGGCAGCCATGTCTTCAACCACGTTCGCAGCGTAGATGGCAGCGCCTGCATTCAGGGCCACGATGTCGGCCGCTGCTGCATTGCGCCCGGTCAGGGCAGCGCGCACCATCGTCAGGCTTTCCTGCGGTGTTGCGATCTGCAGCATGGCAAAGCTGTTGCGGCGCTCGATACCGAAATCTTCCGGGCAGATGGTGTAGTGGCGAATGCTGCCATCCTTCAGCTCGCCCACCTGCGTCGTTGAAGAAATGCTGATTTCGTCAAGTCCGTCGTCAGCTGCCACGATCAGGACATGTTCGCTGCCAAGTGCCTTGAGCACGGAGAGCATCAACGGAATCCAGGACGCCGCGTAAACACCCAGCAACTGGTTCGGAGCTGAGGCTGGATTGGTCAGCGGCCCCAGCAGATTGAAGATGGTGCGCACACCAATTTCGCGGCGCGGGCCGATTACGTGCTTCATGGCGCTGTGGTGCCCCGGCGCAAACATGAATCCAACGCCCAGTGTTTCGATGCAGCGCGCAACGGCGGCAGGCTCAAGTGTCAGTTTGACACCAGCGGCCTCCAGAAGATCGGCGCTGCCACTCTTGCTGGTGGCGCCGCGATTGCCATGCTTGGCGACGCGGGCGCCGGCACAGGCAGCCACCATCGCCGAAGCTGTGGAGATATTGAAAGTATCTGTTCCAGAACCACCCGTGCCGCAGGTGTCCACCAGATTGCGCTTGTCGGCAATATCAACCTTCGTGACCAGCTCGCGCATGACTGTCACGGCGCCCAGCAGTTCAGTTGCACAAACACCCTTGAGTTGCAGGGCCACCAGAAAGGCTGCAATTTGCGCGTCCGTCATCTGCCCGGTCATGATGCCGCGCATCAGTGCCGTCATGTCTTCTGTCTGCAGATCCTGGCGCTGGGTGAGCTGCCGTATCGCAATCTTGATGTCCATGGGTTTACCTGTCCTGGTGTCGTCTCAACGCTGTCACGCATCGAGGAAGTTCTTCAACAATAGATGACCGTGCTCACTCAAAATGGATTCCGGGTGAAACTGCACGCCTTCTACAGCGAGCGTCCTGTGCCGGACGCCCATGATCTCATCCCTGTTGCCGGCGTCATCCTGAGTCCAGGCAGTGACTTCAAGGCAGTCCGGCAAGGTCTTGCTGTCGATGACCAGCGAGTGATAACGCGTTGCCGTGAAAGGATTGCGCAAGCCTTTGAACACGCCTTTGTCGGCATGGTATATGGGCGAGAGCTTGCCGTGCATGACTTTCTTCGCACGGATCACATCACCGCCAAAGGCCTGGCCGATGCCTTGATGACCGAGACATATGCCCAGCAAGGGAATCTTGCCGGCAAAATGCTTGATGACAGGCACAGAGATTCCAGCTTCATTCGGTGTGCAGGGGCCAGGAGAGATCACGATCTGGTCCGGTCGCATCGCTTCGATCTGCGCAATGCTCACAGCATCGTTGCGAAAGACTCGCACGTCCGCGCCCAACTCGCCCAGATACTGTACGATGTTGTAGGTGAAGGAATCGTAGTTGTCGATCATCAATAGCATGGCTTTCCTCATGGGCTGTCTCGAAGCGGAAAGGATTCTAGCACGGAACTTGCGCGGCGCTGCCCCTCAGAGCGCCTCGATCCCGAAGACGCTGCGCAGCACTGTGCCTGCTGCATAGGCCAATCCGGCGGCGGTGCCACCTGTGAGGAGGGTCTGCAGCCCAGCCTTCAGGACTGGTCTGGAAAAGATCAGGCTCTTGAGCATGCCGATGGCGAAGAACATCACACAGGCCAGCCCGCTGCTGATCAGGAACTGGCGCGCTGGGTCAAGGCCCGGAACCAGCATCGGCAACAAGGGAATCACACCCACCGCAAGGAAGGCCACGAAGGTAGTGCCACCAGCTTTCCAGGGATTGAGAAACGTGGTTTGCAGGCCGTACTCCTCCTGCAGCATGGTATCAACCCACAAGACCCGATCGCGGGTGATTGTTTCGAGGATATCTTCCAGCAGTGCCCCTTGGAAACCTTTGCCCGCGAAAATCTGGCGGAGCTCTTCACGTTCTCCGTCCGGGATCTGTTCGATATGGTTCTCCTCGGTGCGCCGGATGCTCTCGACATACTCCTGCTGCGCCCGGACCGATTCGTAGTTGCTCACGGCCATGCTGAACCCGTCCGCAAGCAGATTCGCAAACCCAAGCACCAGTGCCACCATGGCGGGGAATCCAGCGCCATAGGCCCCGGCCACTACCGCAAAGGTCGTGACGCAGCCATCAATCGCGCCGAGCACAGCATCTGACACATGGGAGCTGCCCGGCTTCCGCAACAAGCGCTGCCTTACACGCTCGGGAAGATGATTGGATGCGAGCGTCTCGGACGCAGGTCTGGTCATGTTGCGGGCTCCTCGGCAGCCTTCTCGCGCAAGAACAATTCCGGGCAATCCACTATCAGCAGCGTCG
>CAISYX010000099.1 GCA_903889815.1 uncultured Gammaproteobacteria bacterium | reverse complement strand
TGCTGCTGACCTGCATTACCTTCAGCCTGTTCGGCTTCATCATCGGAATATGGGCAGACAACTTCGAGAAGCTGCAGCTGATTCCTATGCTGATCGTCACGCCGTTGGTATTCCTTGGGGGCAGCTTCTATTCTGCCAGCATGCTCTCGCCGTTCTGGCAGACGGTGACCATGTTCAATCCGGTGCTGTACCTCATCAGCGGCTTTCGCTGGAGTTTCTACGAGCTGTCCGATGTCAGTATCGGCGTCAGTCTTGCCATGATTCTGCTGTTTCTTGCGGCCTGCTCGGCAACCGTCTGGTGGATATTCAAGACTGGCTATCACATCAAGAAATAAGGGTTTGAACATTCCAATGGATACAGGGTCCTTCCTGCAGCAGAACATCGGCAACCTCCTCGCTGTGGTATTTTTTCTGCTGTGCTTTCGCGGCTACTTCAGATACACGGCGCGGCGCAGTCACAACACGCCAACGCTGGCATTCGCCATGCACCGTCATCGCAAGCAATGGATCCGCAAGGCGCTGCGCCGCGAGAACCGGATTGCGGACACCAACATCATCGCCAACCTGGAGCGCAATGTGTCTTTCTTTGCGTCCACCACCCTGTTCATCCTGGCTGGTTTGATGACGGTACTGGGCACCTCGTCCGAAGCCGTGATCATGATGCTCCGTGAAATCCCCTTTTCCGACCAAAACACCCGCGGCGAATGGGAGTTGAAGGTGCTGCTGCTGATCTGCCTGTTTGTGTACGCTTTCTTCAAATTCACCTAGGGGCTGAGGCAGTTCGGCCAGGTTTCCGTCATGCTGGGTGGCGTCCCTGAACGCAGTGAGAATGCGCCCGATGAGGTGATTGATCGCCATGTTGAGTCGATTTCGAAAATGGCCTCCAAGGCGGCCGGCAATTTCAACAACGGGCTGCGGACCTACTATTTCAGCATGGCTGTGCTGGGCTGGTTCGTGAACTTCTGGGTGTTCATGCTGCTGTCGGCCTGGGTAGTCGGAGTGCTGTACCGTCGCGAATTTCGCTCCGATACCCTGTCCATCATGATGTCGAACCTGCCAGATTGACGCGCCAGCGTCAGACTTAATTCTTGTTTCGAAAACCCGACTGGTTTACTTTGACCCCCTCACAACAAGAAAGAGCCATTTCCCATGAGCCTTTACTCCATCCTCAATCTGGCGGCCTTCGGTGGTCTTCTTTTCATCGTTCACATGGCGGGACGCAACAACTCCTCGCTCGCGCGCCGCGTGTTTACGGGCATGCTTCTGGGCCTTGCGTTCGGATTTGTCCTGCAGTTGTTGTATGGCAGCGGTACTGCCGTGATGACCGAAACACTGAACTGGACCAATCTTGTGGGCGACAGCTATGTGCGCCTGCTGCGCATGATCATCATGCCGCTCATTCTGGTGACCATGATCGCTGCGGTGCTGAAAATGGATGCCATCGCGTCTCTGGGCAAGATCGGCGGATCGGTCATCGGCATGCTGGTGCTGACCACAGCGATTGCCGCTCTGATCGGGATTGCAGTGACGCTGGTGACGGGACTGACCGCCGAGGGCATGGTGGCAGGTGCGCGCGAGGCAGCCCGGGTCGAAGTGCTTGAGGGGCGGCTGGATACCGTGGTCAGCAGGCTTAGTCTTCCCGACATCATTGCAGGCTTCATACCGACCAATATTTTTGCCGATCTGACAGAGGCCCGTGACAACTCCATCATCGCGGTGGTGATTTTCGGCATTCTGTCAGGGATTGCTGCGCTGCTGGTCTGTCGCGACAAGCCTGAGCTGCGCAACTCCATCCACGGCTTCATCGACGCTGCGCAGGCAGTGGTGATGCAGCTGGTGCGCATGGTCATGAGCCTGACGCCCTATGGCATTCTGGCTCTGATGACGTATGTTGTGGCGAGCTCGAATGCGCAGGACATCCTCAATCTGATCGGCTTCGTGCTGGCATCCTATGTGGCCATCGCGCTGATGTTCGGCGTGCATGGGCTGTTCGTGATGTCGACGGGAACCAGTCCCGTTTCCTACTTCCGCAAGATCTGGCCAGTGCTCAGTTTCGCATTCGCCTCACGCAGTTCCGCAGCGACGATCCCGCTGACCGTCAAGGCGCAGATAGAAGAGCTTAAGGTGGCATCGCCAATCGCCAATATGGCTGCGAGCTTTGGCGCCACGATCGGCCAGAATGGCTGTGCCGGCATTTACCCGGCAATGCTTGCGGTCATGGTGGCGCCGACTGTCGGAGTAGACCCCACAGCGCCCATGTTCATCATCAGTCTGGTGGCCATCATCGCCATCAGTTCCTTCGGCATTGCGGGAGTGGGGGGCGGAGCAACGTTCGCAGCCTTGGTGGTGCTGCCGGCCATGGGCTTGCCCATCACGATCGTTGCCTTGCTGATTTCCATCGAGCCCCTGATCGATATGGGGCGCACGGCGCTGAATGTCAGTGGCGCAATCACCAGCGGAGTCGTCAGCAACAAGCTGCTCTCCCTCCCGGCGGAGGAAGGCAGCGTGGTGGAGTCCGCGTCAAGCTGATGGAGCTGGTCTGGCAGGAATGGCAGGGCACAGGGCCCTGCCAGGTTCACACAAAGTAGGAGCGCAGGGGCGGGAAACCGTTGAATTCAATGGCACTGTAGCTCGTTGTGTAGGCCCCGGTAGACAGCCAGTACATGCGATCGCCAATCGCCAGATTCAGCGGCAGGCCATACTTGTAGTGCTCGTACATGATGTCGGCGCTGTCACAGGTAGGCCCCGCGATCACGACTTCTTCCAACTCCCCATGCTTCTCGGTGTAGATCGGGTATTTGATGCACTCGTCCATGGTCTCTATGAGGCCGGAGAACTTGCCCACATCTGTAAAGATCCAGCGCTGCAGCGCCGTGTGAGACTTGCGGGAAATCAGCACCACTTCCGAGATCAGGATGCCGGCGTTGGAGATCAGTGAACGGCCGGGCTCCAGAATGATCTCCGGGAAATCATCCCCGAAGTCTTCTTCAATGAAGCGCGTGATTTCCTCTGCATAGGTGTCCAGCGTGTTGGCGCGGGTGATGTAGTTGGCGGGAAACCCGCCACCCAGGTTCACCATCTTGAGCGTAATATTGTCTTCTTCCTGCAGGCGTTCGAAGATCACCTTCACTTTGCCGATCGCAGCATCCCATGCGCCTATGTCGCGCTGCTGCGAGCCCACATGGAAGGACACGCCATAAGGCACAAGGCCAAGATCCCGTGCCAGTACCAGCAGATCCATCGCCATGTCGCTCTGGCAGCCGAATTTGCGAGACAGCGGCCAGTCGGCGGTGCCGCTGCCTTCCGTCAGGATACGTACATAGATACGGGAACCTGGGGCACCCTTTGCGATGTTGCGGACATCCGCCTCCGAGTCGGTGGCATACATACGTACGCCCTTCTCGTAGAAGTACCTGATATCTTTGCTTTTCTTGATGGTGTTTCCGTAGCTGCAGCGCTCCGGAGCTACATTGTGAGAAAGCAGCTTGTCCAATTCGTAAATGGACGCCACGTCAAAATTGGAGCCCTTGTCGCGCAGAGAGGTGATGATTTCCGGCGCCGGGTTGGCCTTGACCGCATAGTACACGCTCGCGTAGGGGAAGAGGTCCTTCAGCGTATCGTACGCTTTCTCGATCGTTGCGATGTCGATCACGACGAACGGAGTTTCCTTGGTATCAGCCAAGGCCTTGATACGCCGGAAGGTTTCCGGATCGTAGAAGTCTTCCACGCGAGTGTTTTCTGTGTTCATTGACGGTTTGGTAACCTCCAGGATGGTGCATTGAAAAGTGGGGGGCTGGTGAATCGGTGCGCTATTGTAGCAAACACATCTCTCACGTAAATGCGCAATTTCAGATTGCCCGGAATTAGTTCAGATTGCAGCGTGCCACGGCAATAGAAATCCCTGCTAGACTGCCGGCCTTCAGAGATTCGCGACGGGCGGCAGTGCCGGGTTCGACATGGCTTTGTTCATCAAGCTGGGGTGGTATTTCAGATTGCAGTGGCGCCGTTATATGGCCGCCATCCTGATGCTGATCGGCGTTGATCTCCTGGAGATGACAATTCCATGGATCACGGGACGCGTCATCGACCACGTCGTTGAAGGCACGCTGACGTCCCTCATTCTCTGGCGATTCGTCGCCACGCTGGTCGCCATTGCCATTGCGGTGTATGTCATGCGTTATTTGTGGCGCGTCTTTCTCTTCTACTCCTCCTTTCATCTCGCCGAGACCATGCGTCAGCGTCTTTACACGCACATGACAAGGATGTCCCCGCAGTTCTTCAGGGAGCATCGCACCGGCGACCTGATGGCGCGAGCAACAAATGATATTTCGGCCTTGGAAATGACTGCCGGCGAAGGTGTGCTCTCTGGAATAGACGGTCTGGTTACAGGCGTTCTTGTCATTGCAATAATGATGGTGTTGATCAGCTGGAAACTGACCTTGCTGGCGCTGCTGCCTTTTCCTTTCATGGCCTGGTATTTCATGATCATTGGCAGGCGACTGCACGCTGGATTCCGTGATGCGCAGGAGCGATTCTCCGATCTTAATGCTCGCGTTCAGGAAAGTGTTTCGGGTATTCGCATGGTGCGCGCCTTTGGACTGGAGCAGCAGGAAGATCGCGAATTTCTGAGAATTTCCGACCGAGCCGCTGAGGCCAATATCCGTGTTGCCGCGACGGACTCTCTTTACGATCCGGCGATCTTCATTACCGTTGGATCTTCTTTTCTACTGTGCATCAGTGCCGGAGCCGTGCTGGTTGAGGGCGAGCAGTTGACTCTCGGGCAACTCACCAGTTTCACCATGTATCTGGGTTTTCTCATCTGGCCGATGTTCGCATACGGCTGGCTTCTGAACATAGTAGAGCGTGGTTCCGCCGCATGGGAGCGGATCGACTCCTTGCTGCAGACACCTTCGCCCGTCCAGGATACCGGACAGGTGTCACAGATTTCGGATGGCAGCGTGCAGATCGACATCACGACATTCGCTTATCCCGACAGCAGTTCGCCGGCTTTGCGCGACATTCATCTGCGGGTTGCGACGGGGCACACAGTGGGCGTCGTGGGTGCAACAGGCGCAGGCAAGACTACCTTGATCTCATTGTTGTTGCGCAGTTTCGATGACCCGGCGTGCAAGATCAGCATCGGCGCTGTGCCCGTGCAGGAGCTCAGTCTGGATGCTCTGCGCGGCGCCATTGCGATGGTGCCGCAAGACCCCTTTTTGTTCACGGCATCGATAGCCGAGAACATCGCCATGGGGCGCCCCGACGCCAGCCTCTCCGAGATTCGTGCAGTGGCAGCGCTGGCGGCCATCGACAAGGACATTCTGCGCTTCCCGGATGCCTATGACACGCTGGTGGGCGAGCGGGGAATCACCTTGTCAGGAGGACAGAAGCAGCGCATCGCCATCGCCAGAGCCTTGCTGCTGGATGCGCCCATTCTGATCCTCGATGACGCATTGTCGGCTGTCGATGTCGCTACGGAGCGCAGTATTCTGATGCATCTGCAACAGGTCCGCGCCGGCCGAACGACCTTCATTCTTTGTCACCGCCTCTCTGCCGTCGAGGATGCCAGCGAGATCATCGTGCTGTCCCGAGGCACCATTGCCGAGCGCGGCACTCATCAGACTCTCCTGGCTGAAAGAGGCTGGTACGCGCGCATGCATGACTATCAGAAACTGGAGCGCAGCGTTGAATCAGGACGATGAATTGCGGCAGGGCATCAACACCGCATCGCTCGGCAGACTGCTGCGCTACAGTCTGGCCTATCCGTGCCTGCTCTGGCAGGCGGCGGGCCTGTTGCTGCTGGCTACCCTCGGTCAGGTGATGGGACCGGTTCTGGTAAAGATCTTCATCGATGACTACATCACTGCGGGTCGCTATCCGGCCCGGGACCTGGTGCTGCTGGGTGGTGCTTACGCCTGTCTGTACGGATTGTCGGCCTGGGCAGGCTATCAAAATGCGATGCGTTTCAATCAGATAGCATTCTCTGTCGTGCGGACTATTCGCTCCCAGGTCTTCGGTGCTGTGATGCGCAAGCCTTTGAGCTACTTCGATCACCGCCCCACGGGCAGCCTGGTATCCCGGATTACCAATGACACGGAGGCTATCAAGGAGCTGTTCGTGCAGGTAATGTCCACTTTTGTGCAGAACGTGACACTGATCATTGCCATCTTCATAGCCATGGCCTGGATGGATGTTCGGTTGATGCTCGTATGCAGCATCATTCTGCCCACCGTCATCGTGATCATGTATTTCTACCAGCGCCTCAGTGCGCCGCGCTATCACGAGGCGCGCAGTGTGCTGAGCAGGATCAACGCGTCGCTCAATGAGTCCATTCAGGGCATGCGTCTGATACAGATCCTCAACCAGCAGAAGCGCTTCACGGGACAGTTCCGCAGCATCAGCCAGGACTTGTTCAATGCGAGAATGCGCAATCTGCGCCTCGATGCGCTGATGCTGCGCCCCCTCCCGGATCTGCTCAGAATGCTGACGCTCGCAGGGCTCCTGCTTTATTTCGGAACCCAGTCCTTCAGCAATACTGTCGAGGTTGGTGTGATCTATGCCTTTGTCAATTATCTGTCCAGGATCACGCAGCCCGTGGTCGAGATGACACAAAGGCTGAGCCTTCTGCAGCAGGCGGTTGTTGCCGGCGAGCGCGTCTTCGGCATCATGGATGAGCCTGGCGAACTGCAGGCAGCCACGGGACACAAGGAACTGCGCGGAGCCGTTGCTTTCGAGCATGTCGGCTTCAGCTATGACGGTCAGCAGCCTGTTCTTGGCGACATCAACTTTGCTGTTCCTGCCGGATCGTCCTTTGCCATCGTGGGGCATACCGGCAGTGGCAAAAGTACCCTGGTCAGCTTGCTGCTGCGTTTTTACAGCCCGCAGCTCGGGAGGATACTGATGGATGAAACTCCCCTCGACCAGCTGGATCAAGAGACCTTGCGACGCTTTGTGGGCGTGGTGATGCAGGATCCCTTCATCAGTGCTGGCTCGGTGCGGGAAAATATCGCGCTGGGCATGGAGTTGAGTGATTCCGACCTTGTAGAGGCTGCCCGCAAGGCGCAGCTGCATGACTTCGTCCTGACGCTGCCCAAGGGCTATGACACGCTGCTGGGCGAAAGAGGGGGCATACTTTCCACGGGCCAGCGCCAATTGCTGGCGCTCGCGCGCACGCTGGCCCGCAAGCCCCGAATCCTGATTCTCGACGAAGCCACCGCCAACATTGACAGTCATACTGAAGCAGTCATTCAGCAGGCGCTGGCAATGTTGCGCGGCACCACCACCATCATCACCATCGCGCACCGGCTCAGCACCATCATTGAATCCGACCAGATCATCGTTCTGCATCACGGCCGGATCATGCAGCAGGGCACTCACAGCCAGCTTCTTGCCTGCGACGGACTGTACCGCCACATGCACGAACTGCAGCTGCAGAAAATAGCCGTCGAACGCGCCTGAAAGTCTTGCTGCAGCCACCGCGCAAGTTACACAAAATGGCAAATTTACCGGGTCGTGCGGCCTGTTCCAGCTTGCTTGTAACAGGCAGATTGCTTATTCTTCCGGCTGCCTGATTCCGGGCCAGTTTTGCGCCATTTTCGCTCTGTTTCCGGTGCAGAAACTGTGGTCAGACAACGCGATCTACTCGATCTGAGAGTGCCCACGATTTCTAGAAGTAATATTGGGAGAGTTCAAGATGACAAGGAGAAAGGGCTTGATTCCATCGTTCATTGCGAGTGTCGGAATCCTGGTGTGTGCCCCGGCGGCGTGGAGCCAGTCCGGCACTGACGTATCCGCCGGAGATTGGCCTGACTACAACGGCAACATGGCAGCCCAGCGCTATTCACCCCTGGACCAGATCAATGCCGGGAACGTTGGCTCAATGCAGATCGCGTGGCGCTTTGCCACAGAAAAATTCGGGTCCTCAGCGGAATTCAACAATACCTCTACCCCGTTGGAAGTCGAAGGCGTCCTTTATGCCACTGCCGGCGACACGCGTAACGTCATTGCGATTGATGCAGCGACTGGCCAGATGCTCTGGATGTGGCGTCCGCAGGAAGGCGAGCGCTTTGATACCGCCCCGCGCAAGGGAGCCGGCCGCGGTGTGGCTTTCTGGCGTGATGGCGACAAGGCCCGCATCCTGACCATTACACCAGGATTCCATCTGGTGTCCCTGGATGCAGCGACGGGTATCCCTGACCCTGAATTTGGTGAAAACGGCATCGTTGACCTGTTTGATGGTCTGCGCAATGCCTATGCTGACGGCTATGACGATGTGGATATCGGTTCCTCCATGCCCCCCTTTGTCATGAATGGTGTGGCGGTGGTTGGTCCCGCGCACCGCGTGGGCATGCGTCCTCGCTCCATGATCAATGTGAAAGGCGATGTGCGCGGCTATGATGTGCAGACAGGCGAACTGCTGTGGACATTCAAGACCATTCCCGAGCGTGGCGAAGTCGGCTTTGAAACCTGGCTCGACGACGGGGTGAACTTCACAGGCAACGCCGGAGTCTGGGCGCCCATGTCAGGCGACCCGGAGCTCAATCATGTCTACCTGCCGGTTGAATCTGCCACCGGTGACCGATTTGGTGGCGACCGTCCTGGCGACAATCTTTTCGCAAACGCCCTGGTTGCACTGGACATCACGACTGGCGAACGTCAGTGGCACTACCAGCTGATTCACCACGACATCTGGGACTGGGATAACCCCTCTGCTGCAATTCTGGCGGATCTGCCCAATGGCCGCAAAGTCGTCATGCAGGTTACCAAGCAGTCATGGGTGTATACGTTTGACCGCGAGACTGGAGAGCCAGTCTGGCCAATAGAGGAGCAGCCCGTTCCTATCGGCGATGTTCCGGGCGAGTGGTACTCTCCGACTCAGCCATTCCCGACCAAGCCAGCGCCGTTTGATCGTCAGGGCGTAACCGAGGATGACCTGATTGACTGGACACCTGAACTTCGTGCCGCTGCTGTGGAAGCCACCAAGCGCTTCCGCATGTTTGACAATGTCTACGCCCCGCCCTCAGTGTCCACTGCGGCTGATGGCACTGTGGGCACGCTTAGTCTGCCGTCCGCAACAGGTGGCGCAAACTGGGAAGGCTCCGCACTGGATCCGGAAACCGGCATCCTGTACGTGCCTTCCAGAACCGCGTTGGCCGTTCTGTCTGTCGAGAAGGATCCTGAGTCCGACCTCGCATTCAGCCAGGCATTCGGCGTCCGTGTTCCGCGCGTCAGCGGTCTTGAGATCATCAAGCCCCCTTACGGGCGCGTCACAGCAATCGACATGAACAGTGGTGACCACAAGTGGTGGATAGCCAATGCTGATACACCTGCCAACATTGCCAGCAATCCGGCTCTGGCTGGCATCGACCTCGGTCGAACAGGTGTTCCGACACGCGCTGGCGTGCTGGTTACCAAGACGTTGTTGTTTGTCGGTGAAGGCGTAGGCGGTGGCCCGGGCCTGTATGTACACGACAAAACGACTGGTGAAATGATTGTAAAAATTGAGTTGCCCAACACACAGACTGGACAACCCTTCACTTACGAGCATGACGGCAAGCAATATGTAGCCATGTTCGTGAGCGGATCGGGCAAGCCGACAGAATTGCTTGCTTATGCTCTGCCGTAATCAAAAAACAGGAGTAGTCACTATCATGCGTAAATTGTTCACAAAAACGGCGCTTGCGCCACTGGTTCTGCTCACTGGCGTGTCCGCTCAGGCCGCTGTGTTCAATCTTGATCCGGCGGAATCCACCGTCATATTCAAGTATTCCTACGAAGGCACTCCTTATCAGGGTGAATTCAAGAATGTTGAGGCAAACTTCGACATCGATATCACCAACCCGGGTGGGTGCAACTTTTCAGTCACCATTCCGATTGGAGATATCGCTGTCGACGGCGCGGAAACGAAGGATTACCTGATGGACCTCGAGATGTTCGACGTCGATCAGTTCCCCACTGCCAGCTTCCAGGCCACCAAGTGCTCGCTGCTGTCTGTCAACAGCTTCACGGCTGAAGGCAGTCTGACTATCCGCAATCAGACGCACCCGATTGCTTTCCCATTCACTCTCGACATCGAGATGAACGACGGACAGCCACGTTTCCATCTGACCAGTGAAGTCACCATCAAGCGACTGGATTTCGGTGTCGGCCAAGGTTACTGGGCAAACACATCGACGATTCCGAACGATGTGATCATTCAGGTCGACGTGTACGCCGGTCAGTAACTATCAACAAGGACAATCGTCCATAGGTCTATTCGATGACAAGTAAATTCGTTTCAAAATTGCGATGGGTTGCACTGAGCCTGGTGTGTTCTGTGGCGCTGGTGTCCTGCGACCGCCTGCTGACGCCTGACTTCAATACTGAAGTCAGCGAGCTGCGCGGTGGTGCGTATGTGCTGGACAAGTCGCACGCTGCGCTCTTGTTCAAGATCAATCACCTGGGTTTCTCGACCTTCATTGGCCGCTTCACGGAGTTTGATGCGTCCCTGGATTTCGATCCGGAGAACATTCAGAACTCTCAGCTGGAAGTGATCGTAAACATGGCAAGTCTGGACGTGAATCTGCCAGAGTTCGAAGAGGAGCTTGAGGGACCGAACTGGCTGGATGCCGGGCAGTTCCCGCAGGCGATTTTCAGAACGACTTCCTTCATTGGTCAGACTGAAAACAACTTTCAGTTTCAGGGCGACCTGACATTCCACGGCGTCACCGCGCCGGTAGTGCTGAACGTAACCTTCAACGGTGGCGGCCGCAACTTCCTGACGCGCAGCTACACACTCGGCTTTGAAGCCAGCGCGCAGTTCAAGCGCTCTGATTTCGGCGCGGATCGCTTCACCAATTTCGGCGTCGGCGACGACATCGAACTGGAGATTCACGTAGAGTTCATGGAAGGCGAAGCGGCTGCTGAGACCGCTGCCAACTGATGGTTGACGGAGCTTTCGTCGCTCCGATGGGACAGAAAAAGCCCCCGTGAATACGCGATTCACGGGGGCTTTTTTGTTATTGATTGTAGACCAGAGTGAAGTTGACAACGATGTTCGGGGTGATTGATGCGAGGTTCGCGATGACGCGCAACTGTTCCACTTCGTCTTCGAGGCCGAATGCCGCAGCGCCGACAATCAACGGACGAACCGTGCTCACCTGGATGCTGTCATCCGCCAGCTTTACAACCTTCAGATCTGCCGCCACTTCCAGATTGATGCCATGCAGGCTGACGGTGGCTGTGTAAGCACCAGTCAGACTCTCGCCTACGGTCAGTGAGTCCAGGGTGGCTGCATCCACGGGAACGCTCACGGTACCTTCAGCGTGCTGTGCGACCTGGAACACGATGTCGCGCATGCGTTCGTTGCGAATGTCGATGCCGGTGTCAACGCTTGCCAGGCTGATAGCGAGGCTTGCTGCGCCGCTGTCGGAGATTGCGCCACTCAAACCGGTGAACGAATTGACCTCTGATACTGCAGCGGCCTTGCTGGTGACGTAGTAAAACGAAGAGGCGGCGCCGTCCAATTCCCAGGCCGCTTGTGCAGTCATCGCGCCAGTCATCAGCGTTGCTGCAGTGATTGCTTTGAAAATTGATCCTGTCTTCTTGTGCATGTCGAATTCCTCGTAATGGCTTGAAAGTGCGGGTTCCACAGAGGGACCCGACACGTGCATGTTAACTTGCAGTCGGTGTGGCAGAAGCGCAGGAAGTATAGCGTCATGCGGCTTTTTAGCCATTACTCGGTGAACTGATAATTACCGGTAAGCAGACCTGTAGCGAGTATGTGCCCTTCCATAGCCTGCAGCAGATTCTGCTTGTTGTAGCCATCGGGCAGATTCAGCTCATAGTCCAATGCATAGAGGCGAAAGTTGTAGGTATGCACCTTGCCGTCAGCAGGGGGCCGGGGGCCGAAATAGCCTGTGCGTCGCGTGCCGTTGGCGCCATTGATCATACCCTCCAGACCCGGGTGGGCCACGATGGCATCTGGAGAAAGTCCTTCTGGCAGGCCACTGGCGCTGACAGGAATGTTGTAGGCCACCCAGTGCACGAAGGCGGGCATCCCGAAAACAGGATCATCCAGAATCAGTGCCAGCTGACGAGTGCCTTCTGGCAGATTGCGCCACGACAAGTCCGGAGACACGTTCTCGCCATAGGCTGAGTAGCGCAGCGGCATGTCTTCATTGTGGGCGAAAGCCTTGCTGCTGATGAGTATTGTCTCAGGGGCGTCGGCGGCCAGAGCGGGCGCGCGACTGATCAGCAGCAGAGCAAGGCTTGTGAGGATGCAGAACGTAGAGCGCAATTTTCTCATTTTTATATCTCCGTTATAAAACTGGCCGGCTCTTAGTATCGCTGTTTAAATCAGTCACCTCCAGTCCTCGCGCTATTCGGACGTTTCCTTTTTCAAGATTGCTGGTAAGGTAGCACCATGATGTCTGCCGGGTGGCAGCACATCGCGACACAGAGATCGCGAGGATCACATGGACAAGAACAAGAAGAATTGCATTGCACAAAACCAATCTCAGGAAGGGGGCGGCCTCTCCCGCAGAGACCTGCTCAAGGGCGCCGGACTGACAGGCGCAGCGCTCATTGCCGCAAGCAGTGGAGCCGCCATTGCGCAGACGCCGTCCCTGCAGGCAGCGCCCTCTCGCATTCCGGTTGCTGAAGCCTTCGAGACGTTGACTTCTGCTGAGAGCGCCGCATTGGACGCCTTTGCGTCGCGCATCATACCCAGTGATGACGGCACGCCCGGAGCCCGTGAAGCCCGCGCCGTTCACTTCATAGACCGTGGATTGACAGGCGCCATGGCCGCCTCAAGGGATCAATATGCAGTCGGGCTTGCGGCACTGGACAGTCTAGCCGTGGAACGGGGAGGCGTTGCCTTCAGTTTTCTGTCCGCCGCTGAACAGGACGCCATCATCGAGGCCATGACCCAGAACGCCATCACCGCCTATCCGATGCTGAATGCCGGCTTCTTCAATACCGTTCGTACGCACACCATCGAAGGGACGTTCAGCGACCCTTATTACGGCGGCAATCGCGACTTCGTGGGGTGGGCGCTGCTTGGCTATCCCGGGGTGAGGATCGCGTCGAGCGCAGACGATGTAAGTCAGGGCAGTGCTCTGGCACCCAGCCGCCAGTCGGCCTATGACATGCCTGCCTACACCAAGGACCCGGTCGCGGGCGTTCAGCCTGAAGGAGTCAGCCATGGCCACTGAAATGCCAAGGACAGACGTGGTAGTGATCGGCCTGGGAGCGGTAGGCGGAGTGGCCGTGCTGCCGCTCGTCAATGCCGGACTGAATGTCATCGGGCTGGAAGCGGGTGGCTGGATGGGTACCCGCGACTTTGCCCCGGACGAAATTCGCAACAACATCCGGGACTGGCCCCAGGCCGTACCCAAGGCCAAGAATGAGATCCCTACTTCGCGTGCCAACATCAACTTCGAGGCGGTGCAGGGCGGCGGCCATCCGATGATGAACGGTGTCGGCGGCACATCGCTGCATTATTGGGCGCAGAGCTGGAGACTCAATCCCTGGGACTTCAAGACGGTCAGTGAAACCACGCGACGCTATGGCGCGAATCGCATTCCGGAAGATTCCACAGTCGAAGACTGGCCGTTTGCCTACGAGGATCTCGAGCCCTACTATGATCGTGTGGAATATGCCCTTGGCGTGTCAGGCAACGCGGGCAACATACAGGGCACTCTGCACGCCGGTGGCAATCAGTTCGAGGGTCCCAGATCTCGAGCCTATCCCATGCCGGGACTGCGCAGTTCAGGATTCACCGACATGATGGGCGACGCCGCCCGCACGCTGGGCTGGCAACCCTTCCAGGGTCCGGCGGCCATCAATTCGGAAGTTTATGGAGACAGACCTGGCTGCTTCTACCATGGTTTCTGCGACAGAGGCGGCTGCCATGTGGCTGCCAAGAGTTCAACGGCGGTAACGACCATTCCGGAAGCACTGAAGTCCGGCCGCCTGAAAGTTGTCACGCATGCGCGGGTGCTCAAGATCGTAAACAATGCCGACGGCCGGGTCACTGGCGTGGAGTATCTGAGCGGTAATCAGGTGATGTTCCAGCCCGCCGATGCAGTGCTGCTGGCCAGTCACACCTACGAGAACTCGCGCCTGCTTCTGCTTTCCAGGTCAAAGGAATTTCCAGAGGGCCTTGCCAACAACAGCGGTCAGGTGGGACAGCATTACCTCAGCCATCACCAGGGAGCACCGGTAATCGCCCTGTTCCCCAAAAACCTGAACAACTGGTACGGCTTGCCAGCGCAGGGCGTCGCCATTGACGAATGGGCGGATGACAATTTCGACCACGGAGATCTGGATTTCATTGGTGGCGGAAATCTCTGGGCCCACACAGATCGCAAACCCATTTCTGCGGCGAAGATGTCCACCTTTGACCTGGTGCCGAACTGGGGGGCAAAGTGGAAGGCCTTCATCAGCGAGAATGCTGACAGGACCAATGCGTCCTACATCCAGAAGACGACGTTGCCGTATCGGGGCAACTATCTGGACCTGGACCCGCTCGTCAAGGACCGTCTGGGCCTGCCAGTCATCCGTATTACGGCGGAGTATCGCCAGAATGAGTTGGGGATTGCTGCGTTCACACAGGACAGGATGGAGGAATGGTACCGTGCAGCAGGGGCCGTGCAGATCATTCGTGCCCCACTGGGCACTGCAATGGGGACTTCGACGCACGCTTACGGTGGAACCCGGATGGGCGATGATCCGAGCACCAACGTCACCGATCGCTATGGGTTTGCCCATGAATCCCCCAACCTGGGCATTCTGGGAGCGTCCGTGATGGGGACAAGTGGGTCGCGGAATCCAACGCTCACCGCACAGGCGCTGGCCTGGCGCACCGCCGAACATCTGGTGGCGAACTGGGAGAGTATTGCGGGTTAGAAAGCAAAAAGGCCCCGGACACTTGATCGAAGTGTCCGGGGCCTTTTTTTATTTACTTCTTCTCGCGCAGCGCAGCCTGAGCGGCAGCCAGACGAGCGATTGGCACGCGGGGTGGTGAGCAGCTGACATAGTGCAGGCCAAGGCGGTGACAGAACTCGATTGAGTCCGGATCGCCGGCGTGCTCGCCACAGATACCGAGTTTGAGGTCGGGACGCGACCTCCGGCCATTCTCCACCGCAAACTGCATCAGCTTGCCCACGCCAGTCTGATCGAGGCTGGCGAAGGGGTTCTTGTTGTAGATCTCCTTGCGCTGGTACTCGTCATAAAACAGACCCATGTCATCGCGACTCAGGCCCAGCGTTGTCTGTGTGAGGTCGTTGGTGCCGAAGCTGAAGAATTGCGCCTGTTCGGCGATCTCTTCGGCCGTGATGGCGGCACGTGGCACTTCAATCATGGTGCCAACCAGGTAGTCGATCTGGATGCCATTCTTCGCCATGACTTCTTTCGCGACGCGATGCACGATGGCCAGCTGATCGGCCAGTTCCTGCTTGAAGCCTACCAGGGGAATCATTATTTCGGGATTTACTGGTACAGGGTTTTTGGCAGTCATCACCGCTGCGGCAGCTTCGAATACGGCGCGCACCTGCATCTCGGTAATCTCTGGATACAGAATGCCCAGTCGGCAACCACGGCAACCGAGCATCGGGTTTTCTTCGTGGAGTGCCTTGATGCGCTCGATCACGAACTCCAGTGGCAGGCCAAGTTTGTCGGCCAACTGGCGACGCACCGCATCGTCCTGAGGCAGAAATTCATGCAGGGGAGGGTCAAGGAGACGAATTGTCACTGGACGACCTGCCATTGCTTTGAACAAACCTACGAAGTCCTTGCGCTGGAATGGCAACAGCTTTTTGAGAGCTTCGCGACGCTGAACCTGGTCCACGGCAAGAATCATCTGGCGCATGTAGTCAATACGGTCGCCTTCAAAGAACATGTGCTCTGTGCGGCACAGGCCGATGCCCTCGGCGCCGTAGGCCACTGCGGTTTCTGCCATGGCCGGTGTGTCGGCATTGGTGCGGATGCGCAGGCGTCGGTACTTGTCTGACCATTCCATGACAGTCTGGAAGAGCTCGAAGGTATAGCTCTTCTCCGGCTTCATGGCGCCCTCAAGCACACGCTTCACTTCCGAATCCGCGCTCTCGATCAGGCCTTTGTAGATGGCGCCAGTGGTGCCATTGATGGAGATGTAGTCGCCTTCCTGCAGTACCACACCGCCAGCACTCAGCGTGCGTCGTTCATAGTTGATCGTGACTTCCCCGGCGCCGCAGACGCAGACTTTGCCAAGCTGACGGGCGACCAGGGCGGCGTGGGAAGACACCCCGCCACGCGTGGTAAGAATGCCCTGGGAATAAAGCATCCCCTTGAGGTCATCCGGAGAAGTTTCCGTACGGCAAAGCACCACCTTGTTGCCCTTGCGCGATTCAATTTCGGCAGCGGCTGCAGTGAACGCAATGCGGCCTGTAGCAGCGCCCGGCCCTGCGGGCAGGCCCTTGCCAATCATCTGTGCTTCTTTCTGGGATTTTGTATCGAAGATCGGCACCAGCAGGGAGTCGACGGACTCTGCAGGAATCTTCAGCAGCGCGGTGCGCTGATCCATCAATTTCTCTTTCACCATCTCGACGGCTATGCGAATGGCGGCGAGGCCCGTACGTTTGCCGTTACGCGTCTGCAGCATGAACAGACGGCCCTTCTCGATGGTGAATTCGAAGTCCTGCATGTCCTTGAAATGCTTCTCGAGCTTGGTGCGCACTTTTTCCAGTGCTGCGAAACTTTCGGGCAACTCCTTTTCCATGGCGGCGATTGGTTTTGGCGTGCGCACGCCGGCGACGACGTCCTCGCCCTGCGCATTCACCAGGTACTCGCCATAAAAGGCCTTTTCGCCGTTGGCAGGGTCGCGGGTAAACGCGACGCCCGTGGCACTGTCATCCCCGGCATTGCCGAACACCATGGCCTGCACGTTCACGGCTGTGCCCCATTCTGCGGGGATGCCATATTGCTGGCGGTACAGAATCGCACGCTCATTCTTCCAGGAGCCGAACACGGCGCCGACAGCGCCCCACAGCTGTTCGTAAACATCCTGGGGGAAGGCTTTGCCTGTGCGCTTGCGAATCAGTTCCTTGTACTGGCCGACCAGTACCTGCAGGTCGCCGGCATTCAGATCGCTGTCCTGTGGCTTGCCCATGGATTTCTTCAAGGCATCCAGCAGCTCGTGGAACGGGTCGTGTGACTCTTCGTCGGCAGCCTGGACGCCCATCACCACGTCCCCGTACATCTGGATGAAGCGACGGTAGCAATCCCATGCAAAACGCGGATTCTCAGAAATGTTGGCAAGCCCCTCGACGGTAACATCGTTCAGGCCCAGGTTGAGAATGGTATCCATCATGCCAGGCATGGAGTCCCTGGCACCGGAGCGCACGGATACCAGCAAGGGGTTGTCCTTGCCGCCGAACACTTTCTTCATCTGTGATTCGATGAGGGCGATCGCTGTTTTCACATCGCCGGAAAGCGCGCGCGGATAGCTGCGTTCGTGGGCGTAGAAGTACGTGCAGACTTCTGTACTGATGGTGAATCCGGGAGGCACAGGCAGCCCGATGGCTGCCATTTCCGCAAGGTTTGCACCTTTGCCGCCAAGCAACTCGCGCATGCTGGCGTTGCCGTCTGTCTGCTTACCGAAGTTGTAGACATAGGTCTGTGATTTGGCTGATTTCGTACTGCTGCTTGTTTTGGTCTTGGAAGTTGCGGTGTTGGCCTTCATAGCGCTTTGTTTCATAGTCCCAGGTCTGCACAGGAGAAGTGGAGCGGCAGGATAAAACAACTGCCCCGCAAAATCCAGCTCGGAGGGCGTCGCCTCAGGGCGGAAACTACTGAGAAAATCACGTACTTGGCCTGATTCTGGCGGCGAATTTCCTTCCTGAAGTTGCTGCGGTATTCTTGCTGCCCCATAACCCTGCACGGCGGCTTGCAGTCGCCTTGAGCGAGACCCGACTCTGTGACTGCCGTTCCGCAGCGATGCTCGATCTTCTGCGCCATCGTCGACAACTTTGGTGATATCGGTGTGTGCTGGCGACTCGCGCGCCAGCTCGTCGCCGAATATGGTGTGGATGTCACCCTGTGGGTTGATGATGCGGCGCTGGTGGCGAAGTTTCTGAAGCGGGCGCAGGCCGAGTTGTGTGAGGAGCGCATCGAGGGCGTGCAGATTGGAATCTGGTCCTCGTCCTGGGAGCCCTCTGCCACCGAGTCTGACGCCATCATCAGCAGCAACCTGCTCATTGAAGCCTTTGCGTGTGCGCTTCCCGAGACGCTCCTCAGCGCCCTTGGGGCAGCAGCGCGCGTCCCCATCTGGATCAATCTGGAATACCTGAGTGCAGAGTCTTGGGTGGAAGACCATCACCTGCTGGCCTCGCTTGTCTCGCTGCCTGGGCGCGCTGACCCCGCGCAGAAGACATTCTTCTTTCCCGGCTTCACCGCCCGCACCGGCGGGCTGCTGCGCGAATCAGATCTGCTGGTTCGCCACACTTTGTGGCAGCGCGAGGAGCAGATTGAACGGCAACGGTTGCTGACTGAGCTGGTGCCCGCGTTGAACGGCTCGTTGACGAACGACCTGGTGCTTGTGTCGCTTTTCACCTATGAAAGTGAGTCCTTGGGCGGCTGTCTTGCCGCGATGGCGCAGGACCATGTTCCGACGCTCTGTCTGGTGCCCGAGGGGCGCAGCCTGAGCAGTGTGCAGCGCTTCCTTGAATTGCCTGATGCTCTGCGGGTGGGTGAGGCAGCCGTCCGGGGGGCTCTGAGTATTGCCGTGATCCCTTTCCTGTCACAGGACGACTATGATCGCCTGCTAAGCCTTTGCGACTTCAATTTCGTGCGCGGGGAGGACTCCTTCGTGCGTGCGCAGTGGGCGGCCCGCCCGTTGCTTTGGCATATCTACCCCCAGCAGGAGCAGGCGCATCTGCAGAAGCTGGACGCTTTTCTGGATATCCAGGGAGAGGAATCGCAGCGGGAGAACGCGCCGCAGGCGGCATCCAGCATGGCTTTGCGGCAATTCGTGAGACTCTGGAATCTGGGTGAAGATTGCCAGGAACTGTGGCATCATCTGCGCCCACAACTTCCCGAGCTGCGAGAGCAGGCCGGGAAATGGCAGCAACACCTGGCAGAAATGCCGGATCTGGCAGCGAATCTGATGCGGTTCTGCCACACCCGGTCACGCTGACAGCGCAAGGTCAACACCAGGCAATGTTCCCATTGCCCCTACAATTTCGAGTACCTACACATGAAAACAGCGCAAGAAGTTCGAGCCGGCCAGGTCATCATGATCGGTGGCTCCCCCTGGAAAGTGCAGAAGAGCGAATTCACCAAGTCTGGCCGCAACACTGCCATCTGCAAGATGAAACTGAAAAACCTTCTCAATGGCATGCAGACCGAGACTGTTTACAAGGCTGACGACAAGTTCGAGATGGTTGTTCTGGAACAGAAGGAAGTGACCTATTCCTATTTCGCTGACCCGATGTATGTGTTCGTGGACACCGAATTCGAACAGATCGAAATAGAAAAGGACGATCTGGATGCCGTGATCGACTACATCGAAGACGGCATGGAAGATGTCTGCAATGCTGTGTTTTACAACGACAAGGTCATTTCAATCGACCTGCCCAACACCATCACTCGCGAGATCATCTACACCGAGCCGTCTGCACGTGGCGACACGTCCGGCAAGGTCATGAAGACGGCACGTCTGAAGAGTGGCAAGGAAATGAGCGTATCCGCCTTCTGCGAGATCGGCGACTTCGTTGAGATCGACTCGCGTACAGGCGAATACAAGTCACGCGTAAAGCGTTGATTGACCCTTATGCCCGGGCATGACACTGTGTCCGGGCAGTGCACCTGCCTGATTCAGGGCGTCAACCAGGAGAAGCCTCATGGCCAAAGAACGCAATGCCAAGAAGGAAGTGAAAAAAAAGCCGGCCTTGACGATGAAGGAAAAGAAAGTCGTCAAGAAGGCCAAGAAAGACACCCGGAGCGACTGATCGGCGGTCCGCCTCTCGCGGTCCTTACTTCACATGACACAGCACCGGGTATTGGTAATAGGTCCGCGGCGCGGGCTGATTGATGTCCTGCGCCAGCGCGGCATCCCTTTTTCCGTATGGCAGGAGAAAGCAGTCTTTACCGTCGCCGGCTCGCAAAAGAGCGTGGTGTCGCCGCTCTGGCACTCTCCCGAAAGAATCCGCGAACAGATTCGCACCTCGTTTCCAGATCAGC
>CAISYX010000098.1 GCA_903889815.1 uncultured Gammaproteobacteria bacterium | reverse complement strand
GGCTGGGCGCTGGTGATGTGTTTCGAGCACGAGCGCATTCATCTGGAAACCTCCAGCGTGCTGATGCGCGAGTTGCCCGTCCAGCACATGAAGCCCCCTGAACGCTGGCCCCAGGTGCTGCTGCGCCCCGAACCCCAGCCCAACACCCGCCCCGAGCCCGGCGTGCATTACCCGGCGCAGAACCCCTTGATCTCCGTAGCAGCAAGCACCGTGCGTCTGGGCAAACCCCGCGACTGGCCGAGCTTCGGCTGGGACAACGAATACGGCGAAGACAAGCGCCACACCGCCGCCTTCAAGGCCAGCCAGCGCCTGATCAGCAACGGCGAGTTCTACGAATTCGTGGCCAGCGGCGGCTATCTGGACGACCGCCACTGGAGCGAGCAGGGCCTGGGCTGGCGCCGCTTTCGCAACACCCGCTGGCCCACCTTCTGGGTGCAGGACGGCCCCGTGGGCTCGCACCGCTTCCGTCTGCGCACCACCTTCAGCGTGGAAGACATGCAGTGGGACTGGCCCGTAGCCGTGAACTTTTACGAAGCCAAGGCTTATTGCGCCTGGCGCACCGAACGCGACGGCGCCACCACGTCCTATCGCCTGCTGCAGGAAAAGGAACACGTGGCCATGCGCGAACCCGCGCTGCAGAACGCCGCGCAATGGAGCCCCGCACGCCCCGAGCTGCTGCACCTTGACCGCGTGATGGCCGACGAAGCCGAGCTGGCCGCGCCCTATGAAGTGAACAACAACCTGCACTTCGGCAGCGAGAGCCCCGTGGACCGCTTTGCCCCCAACAGCCACGGCTTCAACGACGTGTTCGGCAATGTGTGGCAATGGTGTGAAGACACCTTCCACCCTCTGCCCGGCTTCCGCATTCACCCCTATTACGTGGACTTCAGCACGCCCTGCTTCGACGACCAGCACCAGATGATTCTGGGCGGCTCGTTCATCAGCACCGGCGACGAAGCCAGCGTGTGGTCGCGCTTCCACTTCCGCCCGCACTTCTTCCAGCACGCCGGCTTCCGCATCGTGCAGAGCGAAGAGACCAGCGCGCAGAAGAAAGACCGTTATGAAACCGACGCCCTGCTGAATCAATACCTGCTGTTCCACTTCGGCAGTGAGGAAGAGCAGCGCGACGACGAAATCAGCGCGCTGGTGGGCCACCCGCAAGTGCAGCAGTTCGTGCCCGCCACCGTGGCCCTGGTGAAACAGTTCGCCGGCCGCCGCGGCCGCGTGCTCGACCTGGGCTGCGCCGTGGGCCGCGCCAGCTTCGAGCTGAGCAGCAGCTTTCAAGACGTGATTGGCCTGGACTTCAGTCAGGCCTTCATCGACGCCGCCAACACCCTCAAACACACCGGCCACATGGACTACGTGCGTCACGACAGCGGCCGCTTCAGCACCGCACTGCGCGCCACGCTGGACGAGGGCGTGCAGCGCGAGCGCATCCAGTTCGTGCGCGGCGATGCCTGTGCACTCAACGCGCCCGCGCTGCGCCAGGCCGTGAACATGAAAGGCTTCGACGCCGTGCTGCTCAGCAACCTGCTGTGCCGTCTGCCAGACCCGGCCGCGTGCCTGCGGCAGTTCGTGGAGGAAGACACGCTGCTGAACGCCGGCGGCGTGCTGGTGATTGTGTCGCCCAACAGCTGGATGGAGCAGTACACCCCCGCCGACAAGTTCATCGACGGCCCCAGCAATGCGGCCGCGCTGCAAAAACTGGGCGCTCTGCTGCCCGGATTCACCTTGGTGCACGAAGGCAACCTGCCGTTCATGATTCGCGAGCACAGACGCAAGTATGAGTACATCGTGAGTCAGGTGTCGGTGTGGAGGAAGGAGTAGTCAGAACGGCCCCAGGCGATCGAGTGGGCTGGCAGTGCCAGCGTAGTGCCGGCCCACAACATGCGTGTAAATCTGCGTAGTGCTGACATCGTTGTGACCGAGCAGTTCCTGCACCGTTCGAATGTCCGTGCCCGCTGCCAGCAAGTGCGTCGCAAACGAATGCCGGAACGTGTGCGTTCCGATTTTCTTGTGCGTCACCCCCGCTTCGCGCACTGCCACCTGTAGG
>CAISYX010000097.1 GCA_903889815.1 uncultured Gammaproteobacteria bacterium | reverse complement strand
AGGATCGGCGGCGATGCCGGCAACAGGACTGCTGACTGCTTGATCTGGCTTAGTAAGTGACACGGTATACCTCGTCTATGAACTCTCGCATTCTTGCCGAACTCTTGATGCCTGGCGCTGATTCCACACCACTGCTGACATCTACAGCCCACGGCTTCACCTGGTGTATGGCAACGGCGACATTCGACGCGTCAAGCCCGCCTGCCAGAACAATCTTGGAGTCTGTATTTTCCACGCAATGCTGCGCAATTTCCCAGTCGAATGATGTGCCGGTCCCTCCGGCTACGAGCTTGTCGTAGCTGTCGAGAAGGATTGCCGAACTATTTGAAAATCTAGATATTTCAGAGAGAAGATTGAGTTCTGGCCGGACACGGATGGCTTTCATGTAAGGCAACCCGAACGACGCACAGAAGGCAGGTGGTTCGTCTCCGTGAAACTGCAGACAATCAAGGTGAACATGCTTGAGAACCAGCTCGACCTCGGCCTCCGTAGGATTGACAAACAACCCAACGACATTCACAAACACCGGCAAGGCTTTGCGAATGGAACCTGCTTTTTCGGCCGTAAGCGCGCGGGAACTGCGAGGGTAGAACACCAGACCGATGGCATCGGCCCCTGACTCTGCTGCTTGTAATGCATCATCTACGCTTGTCAAGCCACAGATCTTTACGCGAGTTCGCTGCACGGTACCGCCTGATTCTGGAAAAGGCTGCGATTCTATCAAAGATACCGCGGGGAGCCTACGCAATTGGCTGTAAAAATGCCGGGCCTATTGTATATGAAGGAAGCGCGAATTCACTCGGATAGCGCACAGCAACAAGATACAAACCATTGGGGTGGGCGGTCTTCGCGGCAACACTGCGATCTTTCGCCTGCAATACGTCCAGGACCCATTCCGGAGAGCGTCTGCCACTGCCAATTTCCATCAGAGTCCCCGCAATATTGCGCACCATGTGCTGCAGGAAGGCATTGGCTTCAATGTCGATCACTATGAACCGGTGATGTCGGCTGACACTGAGGTGCATGACATTGCGAAATGGCGTTCGTGACTGACAACCGGCCGCACGGAACGACGAAAAATCCTGTTCTCCAAGCAAGTATTGACCCGCTGCATGCATTGCCTCTATATCCAGCACTTCCCGGGTATGGGTCAGCTGACCGGCCATGATTGCGGGCTCTACGGGAGAGTCGAAGATGACATAGTGATAACGACGGGATTGCGCAGAAAAACGCGCATGAAATGTGTGCGGCACTGCGCGCGCCCAACGCACTCGAAGGGCGCGGGGCAGAAGGCTGTTGGTACCGCGTAGCCAGGCCTGTGCGCCCCTGTCAACGGCGCAGTCGAAATGCACCACTTGCCCGGTACCATGAACACCGGTATCGGTTCGGCCTGCACAGACAAGAGTTATTGGGTGATTGGCAATCGAGGCGAGCGCTGTCTCCAGTCGCGCCTGCACGGTCGGCAGCTCCGGGCTTCCTTGGCGTTGCCAGCCGTGAAAGGCGGCTCCATCGTACTCCACCGCCATGGCAATACGATTCGGATGTGTTGTTGCTTCGTTCAAAGCTTGCTCAAGAGGTCCCGGGCATCCATGACCTGATCATCGTTGCCTTCGCGCAAAACTTCTTCAAGTATCTCGCGAGCACCGACGCTGTCTCCCATCTCATAGTAAGCGCGGGCAAGATCAAGCTTTGTGGCAGCTTCATCAGTATCCGACAAGTATTCAAAACCGTCGTCATCATTCTCACTGAACTGGGCAGCAGTCTTTTCAACGGAGTCCAGCAAAGTCTGGTCTACAAACTGCAGATCTTCCAAGTCATCACCGGGAGCCGCTGCCGTTTCTGAAGGAGGCACCGCTTCTTCCTCCACATCGAGGTCGAAAATCTCGGCATCAAAGTCGAAAACTTCCTCTTCATCGGCATTGCCCTGGGAATCCGGTGCTGCTTTTGGTTCGCGTTCATCTCCCACAACTGAAAAACCGAAACCCATTTCGTTTCCGGCTGGTGCGCCCTCCGGCACTTGCAAACTCTCGAGAGCACTTGGTGCGGAAACATCCGCCTCGTCTTCATCGATGGAAAGATCGAAGTCGAAATCCAGAAGATTGTCTTCGTCAGTGCTCGGTTCCTCTTTGGGAGCAGCAGCGGTCAATTCAGGCAAGTTCTCAATGACACCTTCCGTACCAAACTCGATATCCGTGTTTCCATCGTCTGCGGACAGATCAAAATCTACATCGAAGGACTGCTTTTCAACATTGCTCTCTGTCGCATCAGTCTGTTCCGACTCCTGCGCGGCAAGATCGAAATCGCTATCGCCAAGCGCGAATTCATCAGTTTCAGCTGTGTCAACCAATTGCTCGTCAGCTTCCAATTCGTCAGCAGACGCGTTGTTTTCGAGAGATAGACCTTTGAGCACTTTGGCATCGTCTACTTCAGCGCTCGCCTCCATGTCCAGAGACATTTCCAGGTCATCCATGTCAGCACTGTCCTCATATGCGAAGGCATCCCCCTCTTCCAGGATTTCATCCTGAACGGTATTCCGCAGCTGCGCCCGCAACTCGGCGATGCGGAGCCCAACGGAATCTCCCGCCAAGTCGCGGAGCTCAGTTTCGGCAAGTTTGAAGCCCAATGCATTCTGAGAGGCGGCGAATACCTCAAGCAGTTTCAAACGCAGATCTGCGCGCTCCGGCTGAACCACGATGCTGTCCTGCAACAGTGATATGGCTTCCTGATGACGAGACTCCGCAATCAGCGCATCCACCTCTGCCATCAGCGCGTCAGCACCATCTTCAACAACAGCAATAGCGGATCCATCTGTACTGAGGCTGCCGATGTCCTCGTCTTTCAGGTCGTCGGCAGCCGAGGCCGCCAAATCGAAGATCTCGTCGAAATCCTCGACTGCTGGCACCGGTGCGGAAGACCCACCATCAGTCAGGACACCGTCTTCCGCAAGAGAAATCGCAGGCTGAGATTCGGTAATTCGGGGCTCACCGGCGATACCATCCATACCAGCCAGAGCTGCCTGCTCAGCTGCCCGATTGCGCTTGAGCAACATGAAAACCAGCAAGGAAATGACCAATGCTGTTACGCCCAGCAGGGCAAGGGTGTTGGCCATGAGCGTGTCCAGCAGAATCTGCATGAAGCTGCGATCAGGCGCCATCGTAATCACTGTCGGAGGTTCGACTGGGGCATTCTCGACCGCAGGTCCATTGACCAGAGACGCCTGCAACTGCGCCAGTTCCAGGTCTCGCAGCCTGATGATTTCCTGTGCAGAGGCGATCTGCTCTTCAAGCAGACCAAGACGCTCAGTCAGCTCAGCATTTTGCAATGCCGCGCGATCTGCCTCCTCGCGCTGAACAGCCAGAACGTCTTCCAGGCTGGCGATGCGCGCATCAAGCTCGGCGCTTTGACCGCTAGTGGTTTGTGCTCCTGGCTCAGCGCTATCAACACTCACAACGCTCAGCTCTCCCCGTGGTGCGCCAGGAGCATCTGCAGGCACAGCTGGTGGAGCAGCCAGCGGCTGCGTGCTGAGGGGCACGTTGCGGCGGTTCTCGAATAATTGATTCTGCCGCGCTACTTCGCCGATGGCCTCACGAGAGCTCAGCGCCCGGATCTGCTCGATGTCAGGGATTCGCAGCACCTGGCCGCGGCGAACCATATTGATATTGTCGCCGATGAAAGCATCGGTATTGAGGCGCTGGATTGCGAGCATGGTCTGCTGCACGGAAACAGAACTGTCTGGTCTTACCTGGAGCGCGATATCCCAGAGTGTATCGTTGGCATCCGTGGTGATCGTGTCCTGACTCTCCGGTGCGGCAAGAGGCACAGGAGATGCCGCGGGCTGAGGGACGTCCGGCGCTGGCGCGGCCAGGACATCCTCTGGCGCAGAAGCGCCTGAAGCAGCGTCT
>CAISYX010000096.1 GCA_903889815.1 uncultured Gammaproteobacteria bacterium | reverse complement strand
CAAATAATTTTGATATAGCTCCAAAGCCTTGTTATAGTCGCCAGCCTTTACCCCCCAGGACCTTGCCGTGAACACCCCCGCACTCCTCAAGACTGACAGCGCAGGCGCCGACGAGGCCGATCAGCTCACGCTGGTCTGCAAGGCCCTGGCGGACGGCCTGCGTCTGGAGATCCTGCGGCTGCTGCGCACCAGCTCCTTCGGGGTGCTGGAGATTTGCCACATCCTGGACATACGGCAGTCCGCACTGAGTCATCACCTGAAGATTCTGGCCACCGCCGGACTGGCGAGCACGCGGCGCGAAGGCAATACCATCTTCTACCGCCGGCCGCTGCTGTGCGCCGACGACCCGCTGCTGGCCTTCAAGAAAAGTGCCTTCGATGCCATCGACCGAGTGCCACTCGGGCCTGTCTTGCTGCAGCGGCTCAACCGGGTGCAGCAGGAACGCTCGGAACAGTCCCTGCAGTTCTTCACGCGCCATGCCGACAAGTTCCGCGAGAAGCAGGGCCTGGTGGCTGAACATGCGCAGTACACCAGCAGCCTTCTGGATCTGCTGCGTCAGCTGGACCTGACATCTCAGGAACGCGTCATGGAAGTCGGCCCCGGCGAAGGCGAGCTGCTGGCCCTGCTGGCTGCGCAGTTCAAGACAGTCATTGCCCTGGACAACGCCGCCGAAATGCTCAGCCGCGCGCGCAGCACCGTGGCCGCCGGAGGGCTGGACAATGTCCACTTCATTCTTGGCGACACCCACAAGGCGCTGGAACTTGACCTGCGCTGCGACTTGATCCTGTTCGACATGGTGCTGCACCACCTGCCTTCCCCGCACGAGGCGTTCCAGCATGCGCAGGCCCTGCTCAATGAGGGCGGCATGCTGCTGATCGTCGATCTGTGCCAGCACGACCAGGACTGGGTGAAGGATTCCTGCGGCGACCTGTGGCTGGGCTTCGACGCGCAGGACATGAACGCATGGGCGCTGCAGGCCTCGCTGCAGATCGGGCCCAGCGTGTTCCTCGGCCTGCGCAACGGCTTCCAGATCCAGATGTGCGTGTTCCAGAAAACCGGTTTTCGTCAGAACGTTTCATCCATTGCACGAACTTTCACTCCACAATGATCAGAAAAGGAAAACACTATGGCCACTTCTCTCTTCACTTCTGAATCCGTCTCCGAGGGACATCCCGACAAGATGGCAGACCAGATCTCTGACGGCGTGCTCGATGCGATTCTGAGCCAGGATCCTAGGGCGCGGGTGGCCTGCGAGACGCTGATCAAGACCGGCATGGTCGTGGTCGCCGGCGAAGTGACCACGGAAGCCTATGTCGACATCGAAGAGCTTACCCGCAAGATCGTTTGCGACATCGGCTACGATCACTCTGACAAGGGCTTCGACGGCAAGTCCTGCGCCGTGCTCAATGCCATTGGCAAGCAGTCGCCGGATATTTCCCAGGGCGTGGATGACACCCCCGATCACGAGCAGGGCGCCGGCGATCAGGGCCTGATGTTCGGCTATGCCACCAATGAAACCGAGGTGCTGATGCCAGCACCGATCACCTACTCCCACCGTCTGGTGCAGCGTCAGGCAGAAGTGCGCAAGAACGGCACACTGCCCTGGCTGCGTCCGGATGCAAAGAGCCAGATCACCTTCCGCTACGAGAATGGCAAGCCTGTCGCTGTGGACGCGGTGGTGCTGTCCACCCAGCACAGCCCGGACATCGCCCAGGGCCCGCTCCAGGAAGCCGTGATGGAAGAGATCATCAAGCATGTGCTGCCGGCGGCGTGGCTGGACAAGAACACCAAGTACTTCATCAACCCGACCGGCCGCTTCGTCATTGGCGGCCCCTTCGGTGATTGTGGACTGACTGGTCGCAAGATCATCGTTGACACCTACGGCGGCATGGCCCGTCACGGCGGCGGCGCTTTCTCCGGCAAGGATCCATCAAAGGTAGACCGCTCAGCGGCTTACGTCGCGCGCTATGTGGCGAAGAACATCGTGGCGGCCGGCATCGCCGACCGCTGCGAGATTCAGGTGTCCTACGCCATCGGCGTCGCGGAACCGACGTCCATCAGCGTGGAAACTTTCGGCACCGGCAGGATTTCTGAGGACCGCATCGTGCAGCTGATCCGCGAGTTCTTCGAACTGCGTCCGAAGGGTCTGATCCGCATGCTCGACCTGCTGCGCCCGATTTACCTGCCAACAGCAGCCTACGGGCACTTCGGCCGCGAAGAAGAAAATTTCACCTGGGAAAAAACCGACAAGGCTGCTGCGCTGCGCGACGCTGCCGGACTCTGATTGCATTATTCATTCATCGACACTGACAGGATTTACTCATGAGCAAGCACGATTACAAGATCGCCGATATATCCCTGGCCGAGTTCGGTCGCAAGGAAGTCATTCTCGCCGAGGCGGAAATGCCCGCGCTGATGTCCCTGCGCGCACGCTACAAGGCCAGCCAGCCACTGGCCGGCGCCAAGATTCTGGGCTGCATCCACATGACCATTCAGACGGCCGTGCTGATCGAAACCCTGGTAGAGCTGGGCGCGGAAGTGCGCTGGTCCTCCTGCAATATTTTCTCCACACAGGATCACGCCGCCGCCTACATCGCTGCCAAGGGCATCGCGGTGTACGCCTGGAAGGGCCAGACCGTGGAAGAGGGCGACTGGTGCGTGGAACAAACCATTCTGCAAGACGGCAAGCCATGGGATGCCAACATGATTCTGGACGATGGCGGCGACCTGACCGGCATGGTGCACAACAAGTATCCACAGATGCTGGACCGCATTCACGGCATCACTGAAGAGACCACCACGGGCGTGCACCGTCTGCTGGAAATGATGGAAGAGGGCCGCCTGAAAGTGCCGGCCATCAACGTCAACGACTCGGTCAGCAAGAGCAAGAACGACAACAAGTATGGCTGCCGTCACAGCCTGAACGATGGCATCAAGCGCGGCACCGACATGCTGCTGGCGGGCAAGCAGGCGCTGGTGGTGGGTTACGGCGACGTGGGCAAGGGCTCTGCCCAGAGTCTGCGTCAGGAAGGCATGATCGTGAAGATCGCGGAGATCGATCCGATCTGTGCGATGCAGGCCTGCATGGACGGCTACGAGATCGTGTCCCCCTACATCGACGGCAACAACACCGGCCGCCTGGAAGATATCGACCAGGCGCTGCTGCGCAAGCTCGACATGATCGTGACGGCCACCGGCAACATCGACGTGTGCGACAAGAACATGCTGCAGAGCGTCAAGAACGGCGCCATCATCTGCAACATCGGCCACTTCGACAACGAGATTGACACCGCCTTCATGCGCAAGAGCTGGACGTGGGAAGAAATCAAGCCGCAGGTGCACAAGGTCTATCGCGGCGATGCCGAGAAGGACAAGGGCAACTACCTGCTGCTGCTCTCCGAAGGCCGCCTGATCAACCTGGGCAATGCCACGGGACACCCGTCACGCATCATGGACGGCTCGTTCGCGAACCAGGTCATCGCGCAGATCTACATGTACGAGAAGGGCTTCGCGTCGCTGTCACCGGACTTCAAGAAAGACAACATCACCGTGGAAGTATTGCCCAAGCATCTGGACGAGCAAGTAGCTGCACTGATGGTGGGTGGCTTCGGCGGCGTGCTGACGAAGCTGCGTCCTGACCAGGCGAAATACATCCACGTGAATGTGGAAGGGCCGTTCAAGCCGGAAAGTTACAAGTATTGAAATCGGAAATGTTCGCGGGCAGGGCCCGCTCCCACAGCGACAGTGGGAGCGGCCTTGTGGGAGCTGGTCTTGTGGGAGCGGGCTTGCCCGCGAACTATCCAGGTGACGGTGGGAGCGGGCCTGCCCGCGAACCATCTCCAACACCTCTTTTCGAAAGCACATTTTCCTGAGCAACAAGTCATGACAACACCCCAATCCAGCAGCAACGACCAAACCCGCTTCAGCTTCGAGTTTTTCCCTGCCAAGACGGAAGTCGGCGAAGAAAAACTGCGTGAAGTGCATCGGCAGCTGGCGCTGCTCAATCCGGACTTCTTTTCGGTGACCTATGGTGCCGGAGGCTCTACCCGCGACGGCACCCGCAGTGCGGTGGAGGCCATCCACAAGGCGGGCTCGAACGTTGCTCCGCACTTGTCATTCGGCGGCTCCAGCGAGGCGGAGATCATCGCCCTGCTGAACGACTACAAGGCCATGGGCATATCCCGCCTGGTGGCTCTGCGCGGCGATATTCCCTCGGGCACGGGTGCCACCAGCAGTTATTACTACGCGAATGAGCTGGTGGAGTTCGTGCGCCGCCACACCGGCGATCACTTCCACATCGAAGTGGCGTGCTATCCCGAGATTCACCCGAAGTCAGACAGCTACGAGAGTGATCTGCACTTCTTCAAGAAGAAAGTGGATGCCGGTGCCAATGGCGCCATCACGCAGTATTTCTACAATGCCGATGCCTATTTCTATTATGTCGAACGGTGTCAGGACCTGGGCATCGCGATTCCGATAGTGCCTGGCATCATGCCCATCACCAATTACGCCAACCTGGCACGGTTCAGCAGCAATTGCGGCGCTGATATCCCCCGCTGGGTGCGTCAGCGCCTGCAAGGCTATGGCGATGATGCCGACAGCATCCGCGAGTTCGGCATCGAAGTCGTCTCGCAGCTGTGCGATGCATTGCTGGACGGCGGTGCGCCCGGGCTGCACTTCTACACCATGAACCAGTCCGGCCCGGTCAGTGCCATCTGGCACAACCTTGGCCTGAGCGCGCGCTGAAATGCGCCTGTCCCGGATCTACACGGCACAGGCACTGCACAGCGGCGCGGCCGTGGTTCTGGAAGACGAGGTGGCCCATTACATCGGCAAGGTGCTGCGCATGCGGCCCGGTGAGCAGGTCGCCCTGTTCAACGGACGCGATGGTGAACACCTCGCCGAAGTGACCCAGGTCGACAAGCGCACAGTCACCCTGCAGTTGCTGGAAATGCGAGAGGGTCGGGCCGATCCGCTGCTGCGCATTCACCTGGGGCTGGGCCTGTCTCGCGGTGAGCGCATGGATTACGCGGTGCAGAAAGCCACCGAAGCGGGCGTCAGCAGCATCACCCCACTACTGACCGAACGCTGCGAAGTGAAGATCAAGAGCGAGCGCGTCGACAATCGGCTGCAGCATCTGGAGCGCATCGCCATCAGCGCCTGTGAACAGTCCGGTCGCTGCTCCGTGCCCGACGTGCTGGCGCCTGTCTCCCTGCAGGAGTGGCTTGCCCGGGAACATCAGGGCGCCCGCTTCGTGCTCGATCATCTTGGTGCAGCCGGCATGAGCTACACGACCACTCCTTCCGATGTAACGCTGCTGATCGGTCCGGAGGGCGGCCTGTCCGATGCAGAAGTCCAGATTGCCTGTGCAGCGGGCTTTCAGTCTGTGCGCCTGGGTCCACGCGTGCTGCGTACCGAGACGGCACCGGTCATTGCCATCGCGCTGGCGCAGTATCTGTGGGGCGATCTGCGCTGACTGCCCGCCCTTTCCGCGCCCCAAAAAAAAGCGCCCCGCAGGGCGCTTTCTTTTTTTCAGACAGTTGCAGCGAATATTACTTGGTGAACTCCGGGTACGCTTCCAGCCCGCACTCGGCCACGTCGCAGCCCATGGCTTCTTCTTCTTCGCTGACGCGGATACCCATCACCGCTTTCAGGATTGACCACACGATCATGCTGGTGACGAACACCCAGATGAAGATGGTCAGAGCGCCGATGATCTGGCCGGAGAAGGACACGCCGTCATTGGTGATCGGTACCAGCAGCAGGCCCAGCAGACCACACGCACCGTGTACGGAGATCGCGCCGACAGGATCGTCGATCTTCACTTTGTCCATGAAGATGATGCTGAACACTACCAGTACGCCACCCAGCGCACCGAAGATGGTGGCTTGCAGAGCAGTGGGAGTGGACGGTTCTGCAGTGATGGCAACCAGACCTGCCAGCGCACCGTTCAGTGCCATGGTGAGGTCAGCCTTGCCGAACAGCGCGCGCGCTACCAGTAGTGCGGCAACCAGACCGCCTGCCGCTGCAGCGTTGGTGTTCAGGAACACCATCGCGACTGCGTTGGCATTGGCCACATCGGCCACTTTCATGACGGAACCGCCGTTGAAACCGAACCAGCCCATCCAGAGGATGAACGTGCCCAGTGTTGCCATCGGCAGGTTGCAACCCGGAATCGCTTTCACGCTGCCGTCTGCGCCGTACTTGCCCTTGCGAGCACCCAGCAGAATCACGCCGGCCAGCGCTGCAGCAGCGCCTGCCAGGTGAACGATGCCTGAGCCTGCGAAGTCAGAGAAGCCAAGGTCGCCCAGTGTGTACATGCCAAAAACCGCATTGCCACCCCAGGTCCAGGAACCTTCCATCGGATAGATCACGCCAGTCATGACCACTGCGAACAGCAGGAACGCGAACAGCTTCATGCGCTCAGCCACTGCACCGGACACGATCGACATGCAGGTTGCCACGAACACCACCTGATAGAAGAAGTCTGAGGCGCCAGAGTACACAGCGCCGCCTTCAAAGCCTTCTTCCGCCTTGGATGCCAGCGCGTCAGCCAGCAATGTGTCGCCGCCGTCAATGCCCGTCAGGAACACGGTGCCGCCGTACATGATTGCATAGCCGCACACCATGTACATGATGCAGGCTACCGCGTATAGAGCGATGTTCTTGGTCAGAATTTCCGTGGTGTTCTTGGCACGCACCAGCCCGGATTCCAGCATGGCGAAGCCTGCGGCCATCCACATGACCAATGCGCCACATACCAGATAATAGAATGTGTCGAGTGCGTACTGCAGTTGATAAATTTGGTCTTCCACCTTGATACCTCCGAACCCGTATCGAGTTCTTGACGCCTGATTGATTTAAGTAGTGGTTGTAGCCTTACACTGCTTCTTCGCCAGATTCACCAGTCCGGATGCGAATGACCTGAAGCAGGTCGGTGACGAATATCTTGCCGTCGCCGATCTTTCCTGTATTTGCCGCCTTGGTGATGGCCTCCAGCGTCTGATCAAGCAGGTCGTCGCCGATCGCTACTTCGATCTTCACTTTGGGCAGAAAGTCCACGACATACTCTGCGCCGCGATAAAGTTCAGTGTGTCCCTTCTGTCTGCCAAAGCCCTTCACTTCTGTCACGGTGATACCCTGCACTCCGATTTCTGAGAGTGCTTCACGGGCATCGTCCAATTTGAAAGGCTTGATAATTGCCGTTACTAACTTCATGTGTTTGCTCCTTACTTTTTCAATATCTGCTCCGCCGATTCAGTGCAGATACACCTGAGTCAACTTGATGCATGGCGCGTGCCATAAAGGAAAAACTCTTTCATTACAGTGTGATACGTGGTGCCGCGCACAATATGGGTTGGATGTGAGTAGCGCATGCCTCGAAATTGCACTGATATGAAGCATTCACAAATTAACCGCACCAATGCTGTGCGATTGCTTGGGAGAGCAGCAGTACCTGCACAGCGCGCATAAAAAAGGCCCGCAAGCACAACGCTTGTGGGCCTTTCTCAGAGTCAATCAGCAGATCATTTTCGCGATGGGCGATCATGATCCGTCATCATCAGAATGCTTTGGCGATGCCGAAGACGACAACAGTGCTGCAGTCTTCAGAGCCAGCGCAATCTGCCTCGCTCAGGGTCGTGTCGTTATACATCAGCGACAGGTTCACGCCAGCGAAGGGCATGGTCAGAGACACGTTGTAATCGGAATACGCGTCTTCATCACCGAAGACTTCCTGATCGAATGTCTGCAGGCCGTAATGCAGGCCCAGAGTGATGTCGTTGCCGAGCGGCACACCGTAGTCCAGCGTGTAGTACATCGCGTCGCCTACGCCAGCGAAGAAGTCGTCGGAATAGTTGATGGTTGCCAGGAAGCCTGCGTAGGTGAATTTGCCATACACTTCAAGGAAGTCATCGTTGCTGTTGCCCGGGTAATCGTAGTACAGGGCACCGAAGTCGTAACCGACTTCTTCAGTGAAACTGCCGCGGATGCCGCCGTAGTAATCCAGTTCGATGCTGTCGTCAAACGTGATGCTGGAAGCCCAGGTACCCACGTAGAAGCCTGATTCGCTTGCGTAATCGAAACCACCTTGAATTGCGGAGCCGCCGCTGGTCTGGGAGATACCGCGGTAGATGTAGTCAGTCTTGATTGCCACGTTGCCAGCAATTGACGCTTCCTGCGCACTGGCAGCGAATGCTGCAGACATGAATCCGGCGGCCAGCAATGCTTGTGTAAGTTTCTTCATTTAGAGTAACTCCTTGACGTTGTAGTAAGTGTTTTACCTCGAAGGTCAGCAGCAACGGTGCGAGGTATTGTGTTTCTCGTGGACGCTCGCAACGCTGTACACGCTGGACAAAGCATAATGCGTGCCGATTTCTACATTCGGCGGGAAAAATGTGACATATACTTTTCAAAACAATGACTTGAATTTTTGGCAACGGCGCCGCTCAAGGAAGCCCTGCAAGGATTCCCAAAAGCCCGCACTGCCTGCTGCACCGTTTTGGCTCAGCCTGGCACGCATGGAATCGTGCACCACGCGTTTCGCTACAAGCTCCCTGCACCTTCCGCGGGCATTGCGCTACAATCCGGAGCGTCGCAATCAACCAGCACCAAAGGCCACTGATGATCAACACACAATTTTTTGAAGACTTGACCCAGCAGATCGCCCGCCTGCTTCCCCAGGCTGGTGCCGCCAGTGAGGAAGTGAAAAAGACGGTGAATGCCGTCCTGCAGAAAGGTTTTGCGTCGCTCGACCTGCTGACCCGCCAGGAGTTCGAGGCGCAGGCCGCTGCCCTGGCCCGTGCCGAAGAGCGGCTCGCAGCGCTGGAAGGGGAGATGGCACGGCTGGAAGCACTGCTGGAAAAACCTGTAAAGCCGTAACAATGGGCGACCAAGGCGCTCACTATGAGTGCTACCGAACACAGTGTAGCGCGCCCCCTATGTATACTTTCCACACACAACGTTACTTCGGTCACCCCTGCACATCGAAGAGTACGGATATGGAATGTACCTGCACGACCAGCGGCAAAACATCGATCATCGTTCCTCAACCGAGTCAGAACGTCCTGCTTTCGCTTTTGAACCCTGAGACTGCCGAGCGCATTTACCCGCACCTGCACCTGGTGCCCATGGAGTTGGGACAGGTGCTGTATGAACCCGGCGACACCATGAAGAATGTCTTTTTCCCCATCGACTGCATCGTGTCGCTGCTCTATGTCATGGAAAGCGGCGCTTCCGCAGAGATCTCCGTGGTCGGCAAGGAAGGCATGGTGTGTAGTGGTCAACAAAAACCGGACAAGGTTTTAGATAGTTTCTCAGCCTTTGCAGGTGGCAAGCCGTTGTTGTACGCGTGCGGTCTGACCCAGTTGTAATAGTCCATCAGATATATCCCAAGATCCCGTTTCGCCTGCGCTTCATTGCTGTATCCGAGCGCCGGCACCCACTCAGTTTTCAAACTGCGGAACAGTCTCTCGGTTGGTGCATTGTCCCAACAATTACCGCGTCTGCTCATGCTTTGAATCATTCGGTAACGCCATAGTCGTTGCCTGAGGAGGCGACTGGCGTACTGGCTGCCTTGGTCAGAGTGGAACATGACCCCATGCGGACGACCGCGCTGCTCATAGGCCATTTCAAGTGCTTTTAAAGCCAGTTGTGCATCGGCTTTGTCTGAAAAGGACCAGCCCACAACACGCCTTCGATGTAGATCCAGAACAACTGCAAGATAGTGCCATCGATGCCCTGTCCAGATGTAACTGATATCCCCGCACCAGACCTGATCAGGCCCTGTAACATCAAACTGACGATCCAGCAGGTTTGGCATGTCAACGCGCTCGGCGTCAGCCAGTTTGTACTTGTGGGGGCCTGGCTGCCGGCAGATCAGCTTGGCCTCGTCCATCAAGCGTGCGACTTTGTAGCGACCAATCTGATAGCCGCGATCGCGCATCATCTCCATCAAACTTCTGCTGCCCGCTGCATTGCGGCTAAGTCTGAAAAGCTCGGTAATCTTCGAGCGAAGCAACAACCGAGCAACATCAGGTTGCTGTTGTCTCTTTTTGTGCTCGTAGTAACTGCTCGGCGCAATCTCAAAGGCCTCGCAGATCAACTCTACCGATTCCTGCTCTCTCAACTGGTCGATCAGCGCGTATGATCGAGCTCGTCCGACATCAAGAGAGCGGTAGCTTTTTTAATATCGCTTTCTCCCGCTCCAGCCTGCTGATCCTGGCTTCAAGCTCCTGAATCCTCTGCT
>CAISYX010000095.1 GCA_903889815.1 uncultured Gammaproteobacteria bacterium | reverse complement strand
GGCTTCGCGCACTTCTTCGAGCACATGATGTTCCAGGGCTCCGCCAATGTGGGCGACGACGCGCATTTCCAGATCGTCACAGAGGCCGGCGGCACCCTCAATGGTTCTACCAGTACCGACCGCACCAATTATTTCCAGACAGTGCCTGCGAACCAGCTGGAGACCATACTGTGGCTGGAAGCGGACCGCATGGGCTTCCTGCTGGAAGCCGTGACCCAGGAAAAGTTCGAGATCCAGCGCTCCACCGTCAAGAATGAGCGTGGCCAGAATGTCGAGAACCGACCTTATGGTCGCGTGTATGAAGCCCTGATCGCTGCGCTTTACCCCGGCGGGCATCCGTATTCCTGGCCCGTGATCGGCTACCCGGAAGACCTTGATGCCGCCACGCTGGATGATCTGCGGCATTTCTTCCTGCGCTGGTACGGCCCCAACAACGCCACGCTGATCGTGGCTGGCAATCTCGACGAGCCGGCCACGCTGGCCATGATCGACAAGTATTTCGGCACTATCCCGGTTGGCCCGGCCGTAGAGCGCGCCGAGCCGCAGGCCGTGACACTGGACCAGGACCGCTATGTATCCTACGTGGATCAGAACGTGCGCTTCCCGCTGCTGGTGATGGCCTTTCCGTCGGTGTCCTACAGCCATGCTGATCGTGTGCCCTTGCAGGCATTGGCAAGTATCCTGGGAGGCGGGCGCAAGTCGCTGTTCTATCAGCAGTTCGTGTTGAGCAATCGGGCCATCGACGCCAGCGCCTCCAACAGTGCCCAGGAGCTGGGGGGCATGTTCAGCCTGGAAGTGCAGCCGTTCCCCGGAGCCGATCTTGCCCAGTTCGAAACGGACATCCGCGCAATTCTTGCCGGCTTCAGTGCCGGCTCCATCAGCGACGAAGATCTGGAGACCTTCAAGGGACAGACTGAAGCGACCTTGATCAACGGTCTGGAAAGCGTGCAGGGCAAGGCCTCGCGGCTGGCACTTTATGATTATCTGCTGGATAACCCGGATTATCTGCCGCAGGAGCTGGAAGCGCTGCGCACGCTGACCAAGGAGGATGTGCTGCGGGTGTTCAATCAGCACCTGGCCGGCAAGCCTGCTGTATTGCTGAGCGTGCTGACGAAAGAGGCGCCCGATGCGCCAGCGCAGCCGGACAATTTTGCGCCCACAGCGGCGCTGCGCGTCACTTCTTCGGAGCTGGATGCCCTTGAGCCGCGTCCGGTGGCTGACAGTTTCGACCGCACTGTGCGCCCGGGCGCCGGTCAGACGCCACTCGTGGAAGTGCCCCCGTTCTGGCGGCAGACGCTGGCCAATGGTGCGGAAATCATCGGCACCGTCAGCGATGAGATTCCCAGCGTGACCCTGCGCCTGAATTTCCGTGGCGGCCATCTGCTCAATGATGCGCAAACCTGGGGGCTGGCGCGACTGACGGCGGCGCTGCTCAATGAAGGCACAGAAGCACTGAGCGCGGAGTCTTTTGAAGCCGAATTGCAGAAACTTGGCAGTCGCATCACGGTCAGCGCCAGCCGCGAACTCCTGCAGGTCAATGTCAATGCCCTGAGCCGCAATCTGCAGCCCACCCTGGCATTGCTGGAGCAGCGCCTGCTGCAGCCCGTGTTCACCGAGGCTGATCTCGACCGTCTGCGACGTCAGCAGATTGAATCCCTGCAGGCCAATCGCGAAGAGCCCAGTGCCATCGCCGATCTGGTGTTCGACGGCTTGCTGCATGGCCGCGAACACGCCTTTGCCGTGCCGGTCAATGGCAGCATCGAGACGCTGGAGGCCATGACGCTTGAGGATGTTGAAGCATTCCGACAGGCCGCTTTGCGCACCGGGGCACTGCAGATCGTGGCCGTGGGCGATGTGCAGCAGGGCGCTCTGGTGCCGGCGCTGGCATTCCTCGATGCCTTGCCCCGGGAAGCGCCCGCGCTCCAGCCGCAACCGGCGCTTCCGCTACAGACAGGCAACACGCTGTATCTGGTGGACAAGCCCGGTGCCGCGCAGTCCGAGATCCGCATCGGCTATGTCACCGACATGCCCTGGGATGCCACGGGACGCTACTTCCGATCCTCCCTGATGAACTACGTGCTGGGCGGTGCCTTCAGCAGCCGCATCAACCTGAATCTGCGGGAAGACAAGGGCTATACCTATGGCGCCCGCAGCGGTTTCTCCAGCACCAGCATTCCCGGGCCATTCACTGCAGCCGCCAGTGTGCGCGTGGACAGCACGGCGGACTCCGTGCGCCAGTTCGTCAACGAGATCACGGCTTACCGCGACACCGGCATCACCGACACCGAGCTGGCGTTTACCCGGGCAGCCGTGGGGCAGCGGGATGCACTCAATTATGAGACCCCGACGCAGAAGGCCGGTTTCCTGGGCCGCATCATCGAATACGATCTGCCAGCGACGTTTGTGGATGAGCAGAGCGCGATCATCAACGACATCAGCCGGGACGAGCTCAATGCCCTGGCGCGCGAGACGCTGCCTTTCGAGAGGATGGTGTTGCTGGTGGTAGGGGACAAGGCGGCAATCGGGGAATCCCTGACCACTCTGGGCTACCCGATTGTCGAGCTTGACAGCGCCGGGGCCCCGGTGAATTGAAGACGCCGCCCCGCCGCCGCACGCCTGTCAGTTTCGATTCGGACAGGAATTTCGATGATCTCGCCCCGCGCTTCGCCCGCAATGTCTATGGGGGCCTGAAGGGCGCGTTGCGTCTGGCGGTGCTGCGCCGTGATTTCGAGGCGCAGTGCCCGCAGGCCTTGCAGAGCGCCGGAGAACGGCCTTTGCGGGTGCTGGATGCCGGCGGCGGGCAGGGGCAGTTCGGACTGCAGCTTGCCGACTGCGGCCACGACCTGACCTTGTGCGACATCTCCAGTGAGATGCTGGCCCTGGCCAGGGCGGAGGCTGCTGAAAGGCAACTGCATGGTGTCGAATTCCTGCAGTGTTCCATTCAGTCTCTGGCCGCGCAGGTGCGCGATGGGCAGCGCGCGCCATTCGATCTGGTGATCTGTCATTCCGTGCTGGAGTGGGTCGCGGACCAGCCGGGGCTGGTGCTGGACCTGCAGATGCTGGTGCGCTGTGATGGGGTGCTCTCGCTGACCTTCTACAACCGCCATGGTCTGGTCATGAAGAATCTGCTGCGAGGGAAACGACCGCCGATTCTGGATGCGGCGTTCGTGCCCAGCGCCGGCAGCCTGACCCCCACCCGACCGCTCGACCCGGCCCTGGTGTTGCAATGGCTTGACGCGGCCCACTGGCAGCGTTTGTGTCACAGCGGCATTCGCGTCTTCCATGACCTGCTGCTGACAGAAGAGGGGCGGGCCATGCCGCCTGACACCCTGCTGGCCCTTGAACTGGAATTGTCGCAACAGGATCCTTACCGAGCACTGGGTCGTTATCAGCATGTGCTGGCGAAGCGGCTATGTCCGGGCAGGCAAACAGGGTAGAATCGCGCCTCGTTTGCCGGCCACCCTGCCTTGCCAGCATTGCCCCTTCCACGCGACACGCATTACGACATCGATGGCTTTCATGAAGACACTTCAATTGAACAAAGGCCGGGAGTCGTCACTCTTGCGCCGCCACCCCTGGTTATTCTCTGGCGCCATCGACAAGGTCAGTGGCAGTCCCGCTCCGGGCGAAACCGTCCGCGTCTGCGGCGCCAGCGGTGCACTTCTGGGTCTGGCTGGCTATTCCCCCAGCTCACAGATCCGCGCGCGCATGTGGAGTTTCGATGGCAGGGACACCATCGATGCCGCGTTCTTCGAGCGTCGCCTGCGGGCCGCGATTGGCCGCCGGCAGGCCATGTTGAATGACCCGCTGCGCACGGGTTGCCGGGTTGTCTATGGCGAATCCGACGAGCTGCCCGGCCTGATCGTGGACCGCTACGGTGACTTTCTGGTCTGCCAGTTCCTGTTCGCGGGCGTCGATGCCTGGAAGGCCGAAATCGTCAAACTGTTGCACACATTGCTGCCTTGTCGAGGCATTTACGACCGTTCCGAGGCAGCAGTGCGCCAGCGCGAAGGCCTGCCGCCGGAACAAGGCCTGTTGTGGGGTGAAATGCCTCCGGAGCTGGTGGAAATCAACGAGAACGGCCGACTGTACGGCGTCAGCATCGCCCACGGTCACAAGACCGGCTTTTATCTGGATCAGTACGACAATCGGGCACTGGTGCGCACGCTCGCAGCGGGCCGCTCAGTGCTCAACTGCTTCGCCTACACTGGTGGTTTCGGAATAGCGGCCCTGCAGGGCGGTGCCAGCCACGTGCTCAACATCGACTCGTCTGCGCCTTCGCTGGACCTGGCGGCGGGCAATTTCCGCCGCAACGGCTGCGAGGACGAGCGCTACAGCTTCCTGTGCGCCAATGCCTTCGAGATTCTGCGTGAACTGAAGCAGGCCGGCCGGCAGTTTGACATCGTGGTGCTGGATCCACCCAAATTCGCCGAAACCAAGGCACAGTTCCAACGCGCCGCCCGGGCCTACAAGGACATCGCCCTGCAGGGCGCTGCCTTGCTCAGCCCTGGTGGCTTGCTCGTGAATTTTTCCTGCTCCGGAGCGATTGACCTCCCGCTGTTCCAGAAAATCACCGCCGATGCAGTGCTCGATGCCGGGCGCACGGGTCAGATTCTGCATTATATGCACCAGGCTTCCGATCATCCCGTGGGGCTGCCTTTCCCCGAAAGCCTCTATCTGAAAGGCCTGGTGTGCAGGATCGACTAAGGTGAGGCTATAATCCCGCGCC
>CAISYX010000094.1 GCA_903889815.1 uncultured Gammaproteobacteria bacterium | reverse complement strand
CAATCCATCAATTGGCACAACCACTCTCAATGTCCACATTTAATTTCAAATGCAAACTGACTGTCAACTAATTCTCTGCCGCTCATGACCTCTTTATTCACATGCTCACCCACCCTTTTCATTGATTTGTCATTTCCAAGAACTCACAAGATAACGATTCTCAAAGACACATTTTTACGTGCATTCCTTGCCAATAACTCCAAAGGATAAAACCATGAACTTACTTCGCCGGTCACTCATTGCAGCAGTTCTATCTTCCACGATCACTCCACTTGTCCATGCACAGGCAACCGTAAACAAATGGCCAGAGAAAACCATCAAATTAATCGTTAACTTTCCGCCTGGCGGAACCACTGACGTTGTTGCTCGGTCGTTGGCTATTAAATTGGGAGAGGCTCTGGGTCAGTCAGTGGTGGTTGAAAATCGTGTGGGCGCAGCGGGCAATATCGGACTAGACCATGTTGCTCGGTCTGCACCGGACGGCTACACGCTACTGCATTCTTCAGACGGTCCTATTCTGATCAATCCACATCTCCAGAAAATGGAAACGGATGTTGCAAAGGACATCGTTCCGATTGCACCTACAGCAGGAACGGCAATGTTCCTGGTCGTTCGTCCTGGCATTCCAGTGCGAAATATCAACGAACTGCTCGCTTATGCGCGAGCAAACCCCGGTAAGCTCACCTACGGCTCGGCAGGCAGTGGTTCACTGCAGCATATCGCGATCGAAATGATCTTATCTGCTGCAAAAATCAACATCTTGCATGTCCCATATAAAGGCTCGCAGATGATCATGACCGAGATGCTCGGCGAAAGGGTTGATCTCACCATGGACTTTGGAGCGGCAGTACCCCAAGTCAAAGCTGGAAAACTGCGCTTGCTCGCAGTTCCTGGCAGCACCCGCTCTCCCGTGTTTCCAGAAACACCCACACTGCTCGAATCGGGAATCAATGTACAGGTGTCTTTTATCTCTGGTGTCTATGCCCCTGCGGGTACGCCGGCGCACATCATCACGCGCTTGAACCGAGAAATTTCTCGGATCATGCAGGCTCCTGAAACCAAAACCCAGCTCGATTCGATGATGGCCGATACATTGCCCCCGATGACGCCCGAAGCATTCGCTACCAATCAGCAAAATGCCCGCAATAACTTTGGATCCATTGTGCGCAATGCGGGCGTCAAGGCCAATTAACAGACATCAAACTACAGACCAACTGAGCGCCACCAGCAAATTTACAAACCAGACTGATCTGGCTGATTTTTTTCATCTGCAATTGGAACCTAATCAGAGCCATGGTCTGTTGTGATCCATCTGCGCCATGCTGAATGTTTTCGCACTGGTCAATAACTTGCAGACCATTTTGTTGTCCGATCCCGACATACAAAGCAAACTCAATGGCATTGGCATTGACATACTTCCGACTCGCTCACCCGATGGATTCAAAAACTACGTCAGTGAGCAACTGGCCGACTGGGGCCGAATGATCAAAGTCGCACGGATTCAACCCGAGTAAGTCACCCGCAGTCACCTTTGCTTCACATGCAGGCTGTCACGAAGTTTTGCGTCAGCAAGGATTGCTCAAAGGGATTTGGTGCCTGGATCCAGAAGAGGAACTTTCACCCGGTCAAATGCAAGCCATCGATCGGGTTTACAAAGATCATCCAGATTTTCATGATGACGAATTCGTGCGCACCCACTTAGATCGCTGGCTGTCTTGATAAGGGATACTTCTGATCGAAAGACCAAGGCCAGCATCCGTGCAGTGCAATTGTTGGGCTGACATCGTCACCGCTCAAGTAAGCATCAATCTCCTCGTCAGTTGTAGCTGTAGACAGGGATTGCAAAGGCACTTGCAGGGAGTTTTGAATTTTGACCAGTGCTGTCAGCTTGGAAATGCCTTCTGCAACGCTGCCTCTACCGATTCATAGACTGTGTGCTTGATCACTGAATAGACGATCCTTGCCTGGGAAGAACTGCTCATCCTGCCCCCGGGATGACACCGGTTGTTGACCAACACACTGGCTCCACAGCTGGCCGATTGCAGGCGGACCGCCCTGTGAATGGAGTGGCGGTGGATGGGATGTTGCTTCGTTCATGAAATCTCCTCTTGCGAAAACCGGGCGCATCAGGGACAGGCATCAGGCCTGCCCTTGCAAACAATCTGGGCTGAATGCTGGAAGTGCGCCAAAAAGTAGTCACCTTCATTACTGCCCATCTGTTCAAACCCTATTGCTTTCCTTGCTGAACTAACTTAACCTGCCT
>CAISYX010000093.1 GCA_903889815.1 uncultured Gammaproteobacteria bacterium | reverse complement strand
CAGTTTCGATGATCAGGATGCATTGCTGGAGGCAGATGGACTGGCGCTTGCTGCGCGGGCACTGCAGCTTGCACCACAGTTGCAGGTGTTCGTGGTAGCACATCTGCGCGGCACCGACGATATTGACGTGCTTCTGGAGCGCTCACGACAGAGGGCCGGACAGATTGTAGAACGCCTGCAGCAGGCAGGTGTGGAAGCGTCGCGACTGCGCGCCGAGGGCGTGGGCCCGCGGTCACCGGCTTGCGCGCAGGCGCCGTGCGCGGACCGCGTGGACAGCGTGCTGAGCGAATGATCTCTACTTGCTGATCAGGGAGAGGAATTCGTTGCGGGTGCTCTGACTATTGCGGAAGGCGCCCAACATGCAGGATGTGGTCATGACAGAGTTCTGCTTTTCAACACCACGCATCATCATGCACATGTGCTGTGCTTCGATAATGACCGCGGCGCCCGATGCGCCAGTCTTGTTGACAATAGTCTCGGCGATTTCCTTGGTCAGGTTTTCCTGAATCTGCATGCGGCGGGCAAAGATGTCTACGATGCGGGCTATCTTGGACAGACCAATCACTTTGCCGCGTGGAATATAAGCAACATGGCATTTGCCGATGAAGGGCAGCATATGATGTTCGCACATGGAATAGAGTTCGATATTCTTCACGATGACCATTTCTTCTGATGCAGAAGGAAACAGCGCGTTGTTGATCACTTCGTCGATGTTCTGCCGATAGCCGCGCATGAGAAAGTCCATGGCCTTGGCTGCTCTTTTTGGCGTTTCTGCAAGTCCAGGGCGCGTCAGGTCCTCGCCGATGGCTGCGATTATGTCCCGATAGGCCTTTTCCATTGTGTCGCTCATGGTGTGCTGCAGATGTCCTGACTGTTGAAGAGGCGCCTACCGTACGATAGACAACCGTGCCTGGTAAAGTGATTTCTGGGCTGTGATTTGAGGGAAGATCGCGTAGATGATGACTGCAATGCCACGCTTGGGAGAAGTTCTGGATGATCTCGCCAGCCGCTTTGACCAGGCAGATCTGTTCTATGGTCATGGTACTGACAACGCCTGGGATGAAGCCGTGTACCTAGCTTTCTGTGCCTTGCAGATACCCTTTGACAGTGATGACGGCATCATGTCCCGAAAGCTGACGCCGTCCGAGCTGAAACGACTGGAGACACTCGGGCAGAGACGCATCGACGAGCATGTCCCGGTGGCTTATCTGGTAGGAGAGGCCTGGTTTGCAGGTATGCCATTTGCGGTCAATGAACATGTGTTGATACCCAGATCGCCGATCGCAGAGTTGATTCAGCAACACTTTGCCACCTTGCTGCCGCGAGAACCTGAGCGCATTCTGGATCTTTGCACTGGCAGCGGCTGCATCGGCATTGCTGTTGCTCTTGAATTCCCAGATGCCTTGGTGGCGCTGGCGGACATTTCCGAAGAGGCGCTGGTCTTGGCACGGCGAAATGTGGAGCGATATGGCTTGCAGGAGCGGGTTCAAGTACTGCATTCCGATCTTTTTGCCGGCCTTGCAGCAACTTATGACCTGATTGTCACGAATCCCCCTTACGTCTCTCAGGACGAATTCATTGCACTGCCAGCCGAGTACCGACATGAGCCCGCCCTGGGTCTTGTCTCGGCCGACGAGGGCTTGGCGATTCCCTTGCGGATACTTCGCGAGGCGCCTGACTGGTTGACTGAGGACGGCGTTCTGATATTGGAGGTGGGCTATTCCTGCGCGGCACTGTCCGCACGCCTGCCACTGGTGCCGCTACAGTGGCTGGAGTTCGCCAACGGCGGGGAAGGCATCTGTCGGGTGACCAGAAAACAGTTGCTGGAGTATCGCGACTGCTTCATCTGACTCCCTTTGTCTGTGATGATTCGTAACACTCAGGATGTTGGTGTACAATTCGCCGCCTTTCAGGACGCCCTGACAAGGCGCGAAATTCATTCCTTCACTTACAGGTGACGCATGTCTGGAAATTCGATTGGCAAGCTCTTCACGGTCACCAGCTTTGGTGAAAGCCATGGTCCGGCGCTTGGCTGCATCGTGGATGGCTGCCCTCCCGGAATGGCCTTGAGTGTTGCAGACTTGCAGCGTGATCTGGATCGTCGCAAGCCCGGCACTTCGCGCTTTACCACCCAGCGTCAGGAAGCGGATGAAGTCCGCATTCTCTCCGGCGTGTTCGAAGGCCGTACCACCGGAACTCCCATCGGACTTGTCATCGAGAACACAGATCAGCGCTCGAAGGATTACGGCAGAATTGCGGAACAGTTCCGACCGGCCCACGCTGATTACACTTATCAACAGAAATATGGCATTCGCGACTATCGCGGGGGTGGACGTTCGTCAGCGCGCGAGACTGCGATGCGGGTTGCGGCGGGCGCCATTGCCAAAAAATACCTGTTCGAGCGTTATGGTGTGCAGATCCGTGGCTACATGAGTCAGCTCGGACCCATCAGGATCGAGGATTTCGACTGGGACGAGGTGGATCGCAATCCATTCTTCTGCCCGGACGCGGCGAAGGTGCCGGAAATGGAGGCCTACATGGCGGCTCTCAACAAAGAGGGCAACTCCATTGGCGCTCGCATCAACGTCGTTGCGTCGGGAGTGCCTGTTGGTCTGGGCGAGCCGGTTTTTGACAGGCTGGATGCTGATCTGGCCCATGCACTCATGAGCATCAACGCCGTCAAAGGCGTCGAGATTGGCGCTGGTTTCAATTGCATCACGCAGAAGGGGACAGAACATCGGGATGAGATGAGTCCGCAGGGATTCTTCTCCAACAATGCAGGGGGAATCCTTGGTGGAATTTCCTCCGGACAGGATATTCTCGCCAGCATCGCACTGAAGCCAACTTCCAGCATTCGCATCCCAGGCAGGTCCATCGATGTGCATGGCAATCCCGTGGACATCATCACCACCGGTCGCCATGACCCCTGTGTAGGTATCCGTGCAACTCCGATTGCCGAAGCCATGATGGCGATCGTACTGATGGACCACGTGCTGCGTCATCGCGCACAGAATGCGGATGTCGTATCGACAACGCCCATCCTGTGAATCGGAGATTAAATTCCATTTGGTTATTCGAAGGATAAAATAGTGTCATTTTGGTTATTGAAAATCGGCGAGTATAGTTTTTCCACTCCTTTCAGTGTCAGCTAAAACGGTAAATTCTCATGACTGGTAAAACCTTGTACGACAAACTCTGGGACTCCCACCTCGTGAAGCAGCGCGACGATGGTACTGCGCTCATTTACATCGATCGCCAGTTGATCCATGAAGTAACGTCGCCCCAGGCGTTTGAAGGTCTGCGCATGGCAGGACGTCGTCCCTGGCGTGCCGAGGCGAATTTCGCGACGCCTGATCACAATATTCCGACGACACGTGAGGAGCGCCGACTGGGCCTGGAAGGCATTCGCGATCCAATCTCGCGCATTCAGGTCACCACACTCGACGACAATTGCAAGGAGTTCGGCATTTTCGAACTCGACATGAATGACGAGCGTCAGGGCATCGTTCACGTGGTAGGGCCGGAGCAGGGCGCCACATTGCCGGGAATGACCATCGTTTGCGGTGATTCCCATACTTCCACCCATGGCGCTCTGGGGGCCTTGGCACACGGCATCGGCACGTCCGAGGTCGAGCACGTCATGGCCACACAATGCCTGCTGCAGACCAAGATGCGGAACATGTTGATCCGTGTGGACGGCAGGTTGAACCCCGGTGTGACGGCGAAAGACATCGTGCTGGCCATCATCGGCGAGATCGGCACGGCGGGGGGGACGGGCTATACCATCGAGTTTGGCGGCGAAGCCATCCGCTCTCTGAGTGTTGAAGGGCGCATGACGGTGTGCAACATGGCCATTGAAGCCGGCGCCCGAGCCGGCCTGGTGGCCGTGGATGCCAAAACCATCGACTACGTCAAGGGCCGCTTGCTCGCCCCCGGCACCGACCCCAAAACCGGCCAGTTTGTCGGCGGCCCCGAGTGGGACATGGCCCAGCGCTACTGGAGCACGCTGCAGTCTGACCCCGGCGCAACTTTTGACGCCGTGGTCGAACTCGACGCCAGTCAGATCCGCCCGCAAGTCACCTGGGGCACCTCGCCCGAGATGGTGCTGTCTATCGACGACATCCTGCCCGACCCGGACAAAGAAAAAGACGCCAACAAGCGAGATGCCATCGAGCGCGCCCTGACCTACATGGGTCTGGCTCCCGGCAAAGCCGTCAACGACATCCTGATCGACAAGGTCTTCATCGGCTCCTGCACCAACAGCCGCATTGAAGACATGCGAGAAGCCGCCGCCATCGTTAAAAAAATCGGCCAGAAGGTCGCCAAAAACGTCAAGCTCGCGCTGGTGGTGCCTGGCTCCGGTCTGGTCAAAGAGCAGGCCGAGCGCGAAGGCCTGGATAAGATTTTTGTCGCTGCCGGCTTTGAGTGGCGTGAACCCGGCTGCTCCATGTGCCTGGCCATGAACGCCGACCGGCTTGAGCCCGGCGAGCGCTGCGCCTCCACCAGCAACCGCAATTTCGAAGGCCGGCAAGGCGCCGGTGGTCGCACGCATTTGGTCAGCCCGGCCATGGCTGCAGCCGCCGCCGTTCACGGCCACTTTGTTGACATCCGAAAGTTTGTTTAAGTTCCCTATGCAAAAATTCACCGTACACAAGGGCCTGGTGGCCCCCATGGACCGCGAGAACGTTGACACCGACGCGATCATCCCCAAGCAGTTCCTCAAGTCCATCCGCAAGACCGGCTTCGGCCCCAACTTGTTTGATGCCTGGCGTTACCTGGATCCGGGCGAACCCGGCCAAGACCCGGCCTCGCGCAAGCCCAACCCCGACTTCGTGCTCAACCAGCCGCGCTACAAAGGTGCGTCCATCCTGCTGGCACGCAAAAACTTCGGCTGCGGCTCCTCGCGTGAACACGCGCCCTGGGCGCTGGACCAGTATGGTTTCAGGGCCATCATTGCGCCCAGCTACGCCGACATCTTTTTCAATAACAGCTTCAAGAACGGGCTGCTGCCCATCGTCTTGCCCGATGCCCAGGTCGCCAAGCTGTTTGACGACGCGCTGGCTTTTCCCGGCTACCAGCTCACCATCGATCTGGCGCGCCAGGTGGTCATCAAGCCGCAAGGCGAAGAGCTGCCGTTTGAGGTGCAGGCCTTCAAAAAATTCTGCCTGCTCGGCGGTCTGGACGACAT
>CAISYX010000092.1 GCA_903889815.1 uncultured Gammaproteobacteria bacterium | reverse complement strand
TAACGCACTAATTTAGGAAAGCTTTTCTGCAACTGCGACGCGTCGACTTCTGCATGTGTCACATCGAAGGCAGGCAAAACAAGTGCAGCCGCCATGACAGCACTTGCACCTGCACGTATAGCTCCCTTGTTCATTACGTTGTCACCTTGGCAAGCTGCTGCTGGGCACTTGCTATCCCACGCAGGCAGGCCTATCGATTATTGAGTTTGAAGACGTAAACTGCATTGTGGCCTTCAGGACTTACAAGCTCGGGAGTTAGAAAGTCTCCTACTCGCCAAGGACTTCCGCCTTCCCGACCCGTTGTGATTGCAATGTACTGTGTTCCGTCAACCTCGAATGACACTGGGAATCCCATCACAGAGGATCCAAGCCGCGTTTTCCAAAGCTCTTCACCAGTGTCCACGTCGTATGCATGGACCCATCGATCATAGTCCCCAATAAAGACCAGACCTCCAGCCGTCGTGATTGCTGCCGTGAGGAAAGGCGCATGCTGTTCCACGCTCCATACCTCTGACATGTTCTCGACGTCATAAGTTGACAGTTTTCCGAAATTCCCGTCAGTGCCAGGCATTGGCATCCATGTTCTATCTCCCTGACTGCCCCCTGAACCTATCTCGAATGTTGTGCTGCGCGGTGCCATCTCCATACAGCTTTGACTAAGTGGTATGACGATGGTTCTTTGTGGAGGGTAGTAGGCTGTCGACTGCCAATTGTGCCCTCCTGCTGTCGAAGGACACACGGAAAGCCACTCCCCCATTTTCATTTCCTGAATGTCTTTTCTATAAGTGAGCTCGCCTGTTTCTCTATTGATCTGTTCAAAAGCGTTCTGAAAAACCGTCTCCTGAAGACTTTGGAAATTGCCATTCTCTCTGTCCAACTTCCAGAGAATGCCGGTCTTTCCTATGCTGAATACATGCGTCTCTCCGTCCAGATCAATCAGCACTTGCTCAAATGCTTCATCCATATCCAGGCTTTCACCTGGAATGTGCTGCCTGTGCCAGACTATACGCCCAGTTTTTACGTCAAGCGCGACAGTTGAGTTGGCATAAAGACCAGCGTCATCAGTAGTAAGCCCTCTGCTTACTGCCATCCAGGGCTTCGCCTGGGCTACACCAAAGAACACCAGCCCGGCCTCCGGATCCCAGCTACCGGGAATCCAGACATCCCCGCCACCCCTGAATTCCGTGGGAAGTCCTCCCCACGTATCCTCAAGCCCAGACCCATGTTGCTGAATGGTGAATGTTCTCCAGATTTCTTCGCCGGTGTGCCCTCATGACCTGTTATGAAACAGCTTTCCAATTGAAACTGCTGACATCCGTTGATGCCGTTGATGACGATGCCATCTGCGACAATCGGCCCGCTGGTATTGCCAAATCCTTTTGCATCATCCGCTATTTCAACTTCCCATCTTACTTGGCCGGTTCTCGCATCGAGCGCAACAAGGTGCGCATCGGCCGTTGCAACGTAGATCATGTCTTCCCACATTGCCAAGGTTCGCAGCAGGGCACCGTCACCGCCCCCATCAGCAAAAACGCGGCGATATTCCCAAAGTATCGTTCCGGAAGCGGCATCGAGTGCCTGTATCACATTGCCTGCGTTGGGCACGAACATGACACCGCTTCGTACCAAAGGTCCTGGCTGGCTTCTGCCCGGCTCCATTCCCCAGACCCACGCCAGACTCAGGTCGGTCACGTTCTCCTTGTTGATCTGATCGAGCGGAGAATAACCGTGGCTTTGAGGGTTCTTTCGCCAGTATGTCCAGTCAGCATCTGCCGGGCTTGCCAGCTCCGAGCTTGTGACATTACGAAAGTGATCCGCTTGCTGGTACATATGTGTAGTCGACGTGTCTGTGCTGAAAAGCGTGCCGACTTCGGGGGCACGATCTCGCGCTTCAGGCGATCGAATTGTGCCAGGGAATCCTGGCAACGGTGTGCGCTGCTCCTGGACGGCAGCAACGCTTGAAGCCGCTGCCGGCCCGTCTGCGTCAGCAAACAGAGGCGCCGTGGAGTCGGCCTGCAATGCTGCCGATGCTGGACTCAACTCATTCTGACTCAGCAAGTAAGCAACAATGTCGGTATTTTGCTGAACCGTCAGAGACCCTGGCGATTGCGCAGGCATCGTCTCGGAGATCAGAGTGTGTAGGTCTGAAACCGGGCGTCCTTGCCATTGATTCTGAAAGTTGCTCCCTCTCAAAGCAGGGGCCTCGAAGGCCCCCTGCAAAGAAGGGAGATGACACGCCGCGCAGTTGCTTACGTAGAGTTGTTGCCCTCTTTCCATCTGTTCGGCCGTGAATGCCAGCTCCTGTGCCGACAACTCTGAAGCAAAGAGGGCTGCTACCAGACAAACGCTCCTTGAAACAACTGCGTGAACTCGACTCATTTGCTTAATCCTCTGCCCCGGCACTCAGTCTTGTCATGGCGGCTTCACGCTGCCTGACAGCATCAGCGTATTGCTCTTCGTTCAAGTAGGTGATTCCCACCCAGGCATGGCTCATTTCGTCAACGCCGCGTCTGCCGAACAGCACCCACTGATCTGGGTCCGGGTTCAACGGATTTGCCTCGGTATTGTCAAATACTGACGTGAACTGAAGTATGGTCCCTGCAGGAAGCAACGGGGCGGTGTCATCCTCAAACTGATAGGAGATCTGCCAGTTGTGGTTGTACTTGTTGACCTCACTCAGAATTTCCTTTCTGCCATCCGGGTATATGGCTTCCATGCTCATCAGACGACCTCTCATGTGCAGGTGCGGCCTGAAGCTGTTGATCGACGCGGGGGTTTCAAGCCTGTGTATGCCCTGCAGGACCTGGGTGCCGTGTGGCGGAATAATGATGTCCTGTCCACGTGCCAGACCTTGTCCACCGTCAACACGGAACAGTTGCTCACCAGAGGTCTGCTTCTCCGGGATTACGCCTTCGGGATAGAACCAGAGGCCGACTTCAACGAAGTCCTCTACTTCCTGACCATAGGGCGCGTAGTGCAGATCCCACTCGACATGCCCGCTTGCAGGCACTTTCATGCCGGTGCCTTCCGGGAACAGATCCCACGCCATGCCTACGCCATAGTGCGCAAGTCCGACCGGTCGTCCGTCTCCGTCAGGGACCAGATTCGCATGCCCGTGGTGAACGACCTTACGGCCCATAGGGTATGAAGGTTTGAACTCTGACGCGCGCAGCCAGCGCTCTCCGCTTTGTTCGGGGAACTCCGAGATCGGGTTCCACCACTGATCTTGGCCGCCGGCATCAACATTGAATGGCGAAGACTTGATGATCACATCGGGTGGTCCAAGCAGTTCTTCCAGCGCCCACTCATTGCCTGTCGGGAAATCTCGTGCCGGTGGCATATCGGCAGGGTTCCCTTCTGGCGCGCCGGCATCCGCCCACGCTGCAATCAGAGCGATTTCTCCGTCAGACAGGGACACGTCATTCTTGAATCCCTGGACTCCGACATCGCGTGCAACATGCCATGGCGGCATGATGCGCTTGGTGGTGCGATCCTTGATGAGCGGTGCCCAAGGGCGAGTCTGCTCGTAGGTCACAAGCTGCATGGGGCCGATACCAGTGGCATTATGGCAGCCCTGACAAGATCTCTGCAGAATTGGCGCAATATCCTTCGAGAATGTTGGAGCACCGGCAACGGTGTCGCCTTGCGCCAGAGAATCTGCGCTGACTATTGCCAGCAAACACAATGATGCGCGAACATAGCGCCTGAGTTGATCAGCATTTTTCGTGGTTCCAAGTTTCATCTTTGTAGCCCCTTTGTAGAGTTGTAAATTATTGACTTACATTGATTCGCAGATAAGCGTTGGTGTGGCAGCACAAGAACTCGAAGTCTGCGATGCTCTCAATTGCCTGCAAGTTCACGACGTATTCTCCCGGCGCGCTGAATGTGGCTTCTGTTTCAGTCGATACTACAGTCGCGCCTTCTATCTCATATTCAGCATTCGAGAAAGTCACCTCCCCCGGCCCTGAATAC
>CAISYX010000091.1 GCA_903889815.1 uncultured Gammaproteobacteria bacterium | reverse complement strand
TTACCGCCAAGCCAACCCTCTAACTCTTTCGCGTGCAAAGTGACAGCACTGAGTGCAAAATCTACTAAATTGCTGGGAAAACTGACTTGCCCCCTCCCAGCGATACCAAGTTGATTCAACGCAGGTCAAAGCGTCCAGACTCTGGACATCCCCTACCCGTTCAGAGCACCCGTACCGTCCAGAGCAACTCAAGCGTCCAGAGCTGGACACTTCAGTAAAAGTATGCAAAAAAACTCAATTACACAGTTTATTGCACATCAGTCATTTATTGCTTGCGACCCGCATAAAGCAAGCATAGTTTGAAGAAACTGTTTTCTGCCCGTAGTTCCTTCGCTGCTGCCTGCAGTCGCAAGGCATCCCTTCCAACCAGAATGAGACTGTGTTCGCGTGAGGCCAGCAGCCTGGCCATCTCCAGGCCGATACCGCCGCCGCCACCTGTGATGAGGATGAATTTTGTCGAACTCATGCTGAGCGCTCTCTAGAAGACTCAATCTGACGCCGAAGGAAATCATCAATCAGTGCAGTGACACTCAGCGGATCATCGACGACCGAAATGTGGGCTGTGTCGAGCGCCTCGAAATGACCATTGGGCAGGGCACTGGCCGCGCGCTGGAGGGCGTCAACGGGGTACATCGCATCTTGGCGACCAGCCACGAAGAGTGTGGGTGCCTTGATCCCTTTCATGCGATCAGCCAGGGATTCCCTATCGATCAGCACCGATCGAACTGCCTGTGCGAGCGCAGCACCATCGGCCTGACGAAGATGGTGATGAAAATCCTCTTGAGCGACACCGCCACGCGCGATGGTGGTCGGCAGGAAGAAAGCTTTTGCGACCCCGTTTCTGTAGGCCGCCGAAGCATGGATCCAGCGGGCCCCCCAGACCACAAACCGGTCACTCAGGCTGGGGCTGTTAGGCGACTTGATGATCGGTGTATTTAGCATGACCAAGCCAAGAATTCGCTTCGGTTGTGCTAGTGCAAACTCTCCTGCAACCAGGCCTCCCCAGGATGTTCCGACCACTGCTACGGGTTCGGAGATCGCCAATTCATCGAGCACCTCACCCAGTGCTTGGCCACAGTCATGCATGGAGATAGCTCCCGGCGAGCGGCCACTCTCCCCGTGACCTGGTCCGTCAATGGCGACGATTCGATGCCTACCGCGCCAGACTTCAATTGGATGGCGGTAAATCCTGTAGTCAGCGAGGATCGACGGCCACAGGACGATGGTTTGGCCCTCAGGCCCTGTCTGTCCTGTATCACGAACAGCGAGTGCACCGACACGGGTTATGACTTGCCTAGCAGGCGGTAGCAGTGACTTTGTTTCTCCTGTAGCAGTTGTCATAGCGTGAATTTTGGGTTCATGTTGTCGTGACCAGCAAATTCTGGCAGTGTTGCCGAAAAAAGTAAACAGCGTTAACATAGCTTCATGCAAAAAAATGAATTGCCAAAAGCCACTTCTTGCAGGAGCACGGCCAAATCCCGACGGCGAAGCTTTCATCACGGCAATCTCCGGCAGGAACTGATCGACGCCGCGCTGGCTGCTCCGGAGATCGAGGGGCTGTCGTTGCGACAACTCGCCGCGAGCCTGGGCGTCACGGCGGCGGCTGCCTACCGCCACTTTGACAGCCGTGAAGGTCTGTTATTCGAAGTTGCCCGCATTGGATTCAACCGTCTCAGGCAACGATTCGCGTCTGCTTTTGACATCACGGTTCCGCCATCAGATGTTCAGGAGGCTCGGCACCGTCTGAGTCGACTGGCGTGTGCCTATCTGCAGTTCGCCGATGACGAGCCAGCCTTGTGGCGGCTGATCTTTGGTGCGCATGCGGAGGCCTATCGCCAAAGAGTGAATGCCGAAGGCGAACCGGACAGCTACGAATATCTTCCTGCGGCTTTGCTGGGCTTGTATTCGCAGGGCGTTATTCCCACTGCGCCAAGTGAGCGTGATGCGCTGTTCGCTTGGAGTGCTGTCCACGGCGCAGCCACCTTGCGCAGCGGTCGCGTCCCGGCAGCTCTAATTTCAATCCCGGAACTCGCCAACGAGGTGGCTGAACGTGTGATCCGTGCCATGAAACATGAATGACTGAGACAGGAGACCCTGACATGATTCTTCACGACCTGAGCGCTGGCATGCACCCCCGTCGCGTGCGCATCTTCATGGCTGAAAAAGGCCTTTCGATTGAGCGACGCGAGGTAGACGCCGCAGGTGGCGCCAATGCCATGCCAGCCTTCCTGCGGTTGAACCCTCTGGGCAAGTTGCCCGTGCTTGAACTCGATGATGGCAGCGCCATTGCAGAGTCATTGGCGATTTGCCGTTATCTGGAGGCATTGCACCCGCATCCACCGCTGATGGGGCGAACACCTCAGACCGCAGCCCACATCGAGATGTGGACGCTGCGCATCGACCATGAGCTGTCGCAGCCGATCGCACTGGCATTTGTGCACAGCAGCGACTTCTACCGCGGGCGCGTCGAGCAGATGCCCGAAGTCGCCGGCTGGGCCCGCAATCGGGCGCTGCAAACCATGGCGTGGCTGGATGACGAGTTGGCCGAGCGCAGCCACATCGCTGGCGATGACTACACCCTGGCCGACATCGTCGCGCAGTGCGCTTGCGTGCTAGGCAAGGCGGTCGGCCTGCGCATACCTCCCGAGAAGACACATTTGTCGCGCTGGTTTACTCTGGTTTCTGCCCGTCCGACCGCCCGAGCCTGAGGCCTTTTAAAAGGAGAACTCCATGAGCGAACGCGGTGTTTGTTGTGTGATCGGCGCTGGTGATGCGACGGGTTCAGCAGTGGCGCGACGCTTTGCAGAAGAGGGCTATGTGGTTTGCGCAGCAAGGCGCAACCAGGCAGCGCTCAAGCCACTCGTTGATCACATTGCCTTTGAGGGTGGGCGGGCTATGGCATTCAGCCTGGATGCGCGGCGCGAGGAGCAGGTGGTCAACTTGTTCCAGCACATCGAAGCCGAAGTCGGTCCGATCGAGGTGCTGGTGTTCAATGTAGGTGGCAATGTTCGATTCCCGATTCTGGAGACGACGCCGCAAAAGTACTTCAAGGTCTGGGAGATGTGTGCGCTGGCGGGCTTTTTAGCGGGTCGTGAGGCGGCTCGGGTGATGCTGCCGCGCGGGCGCGGTACCATTCTTTTCACCGGCGCCACGGCCAGCCTGCGCGGGGGTGTTGGTTTTTCGGCCTTCGCAGGAGGAAAGGCCGCATTGCGGGCACTAGCCCAATCCATGGCTCGTGAATTCGGTCCACAGGGATTGCATGTGGCGCATGTGGTCATTGATGGTCTGATTGACACCGCCTTTGCGCGTGAGCATTTTGCGCAGCGCGTGGCCGAGGTCGGACCGGATGGCATCCTGAACCCGGACCACATCGCTCAGGCATACTGGTGGTTGCACAGCCAGCCGCGCGATACGTGGACTTTCGAGCTGGACCTGCGCCCCTCTGCAGAAAAATGGTGA
>CAISYX010000090.1 GCA_903889815.1 uncultured Gammaproteobacteria bacterium | reverse complement strand
GAGTTTCGCAGAACGAGACCGGAAATAGCGCGGTCAGAAGCGGCTTCATCTGCGCGAACGAAAAATACCATTCATGCCCAGCTAGCTCCCCGCATCCGGCGTATCTTTCCTCCCAGTACTTCGCGCTCGAGTACTCGGGCTCTGGGGCCGTGCCGACGCAGGGAGCGCACACAGCCTTTCAGACCGCCGGGTGTGCGTGTGAACTCTGCCTCGATGGGCAGCATTGCCGCTACGCGGGCACGCAGCGCGGGAGAGACATTCACGGGAATGGCTGCCGCCGCATGGCGCCATACGTCCACGTCCACATCACGATCTCCCGCATACACATACTGTGGCGCTTCGGCGGCGATGATCTGCTGCTTCTGGCTGCCCGAGCAGTTGTGCCTGCCGTCGCTGCCGATGGCGGCGTCGAACAGCCCGAGATGCCTTGCCACGGCATCGACCAGGCGCTGGTCCGACGCCGAAATCAGCACCAGGCGGCGGCCCAGCGCCTTCTGTTTCCGCAGATAGTCCACGAACTCGGTGTTCCACGGCAGCAGGTCCACCCGCACGCTCACGCGGCTGGCGATCTCCTGCTTGAGCGCGGCCTTGCCCCGCAGCAGCCACAGCGGCACCAGGAACAGATACAGCAGATTGCGTTTGAGCAGTTCCAGAAAGGATTCCAGCAGCAGGTCACTGCGCATCAGCGTGCCGTCAAGATCGACGTACAGAGGCAGTGCCGTCGTGGTGTTCATAGCGGGACGCGCTTGAACAGGGTGTCGGGAATGGCGCGCACGACGGCCATGATCAGGCGCCAGTAGCCCGGCGCATAGACGGTGTGGCGCTTTCTGCCGATGCCCTCGACGATGCAGCGGGCAATGCGTTCGGGAGAGCTCCACAGCGCGCCTTTGGGAAGATGCCCTGTCATGGGCGTGTCAACAAAGCCCGGGCGGATATCCACAACATGCACGCCATGCCGATACAGCCTGCCGCGCAGGCCCTGCAAGTACTGAGACACCATGCCCTTGGCGGCGCCGTACACGTAGTTGGACGGCCGCCCGCGATCACCCGCCACAGAGGTTACCACCGCGATGCAGCCACGGCCCTGCGCAATCATCTGGTTGCCCAGAAGGGTCAGCAGGGAAATGGTACTCAGAGCATTGACGTTGAACTGCTCCAGCGCGGCATCGAAGTGCTCGGCGCAACGTGCCTGATCGGGCAGGCTGCCGTGGCAGAGAATGGCCAGGTCGATGCTGCCCAGTGTATCCAGTGCCTGTTCCAGCACGGCCTCGTGCAGGCTGAAATGCGTCACGTCCAGCGGCGCGAAATCCACTTCTGCGGCGCCGCGAATCTCCAGGTCCTGCTTAAGCTGCGCGAGCAGCGCACTGTCGCGGGCCAGCAGATAGAGCCGGCAATGCTCTTCGGCATACAGGCGCGAGACGGCCTTGGCGATGGCGGAGTTGGCCCCGATGACCAGAATGTTCTTCATGCATTCTCCAGTGTGTGCGTCAGAGCCCCAGGCGCTGCGACTGCCGCGAATTGAACAGACCATCGGCGCCGCTTGCAAGCCGCAACGCCTGAAAGTCTTCCCAGCGGGGGTAGCTGCGACGGAACGTTTCGGCGCTCATGCGGGCATCCTTGGCCAGATAGAGCCGCCCGCCATGATCCAGCACGATGCCGTCGAGCTCTTCCAGAAACGGCAGCAGGGATCGTTCGAATTTGAAATCCATGGCCAGCGTGTAGCCGTGCAAGGGAAAGGACAGCCAGTGAGCATTGGCGGCGCCGAACTTCTTCAGCACCGACAGGAACGAGCCTTTGCCGGCGGCGCTGGTTGCCTGCAGCAGGCGAGTGATGCCGCTCAGTGCCGCATCCTGAGGGATGACGCACTGGTACTGCAGAAAGCCTTTGGCACCATAAAGCCGGTTCCAGTGCGAGATGCCATCCAGCGGAAAGAAATAGCTGTCGGCCTCGATGCGCTGCCGGGCCAGCGGGTCGGTGCGGCGCTGGTAATAGAGCGCATTGAACGCGCCCATGCTGTAGCGGTTGAGCAGGAAGGCCGGCGCGTTGCAGGGCACGGAGAGTGCGCCAGAGCGCGGTGCCAGGTAGCCGCCGTCTTCGGCGTGTTCCCCCAGATACAGCAGCGAGCGGCCCAGGGCGTCGCCGCGGGCCAGACAGTCCAGCCAGGCGACAGAGTAGGTAGCCCCGGAATGTTCCTCAAAGCGGGAAAACACCTCCTGCAGATTTGCCGTGCGGACAGTTTGCTGCACAATCGCCGAGCCGGGCACGCGGCGCAGGGCCAGCGTGGCATCCACGATGATCCCCGTGAGGCCCATGCCACCGCAGGTGGCGTTGAACAGGTCGGCATTCAGGGTGGGGGAGCACTGCACTATTTCACCGGAAGCCTGCAGCAGTGACAGCGCCAGGACGTGATCGCCGAAGGTGCCTGCCCCATGGTGATTCTTGCCGTGGACATCACTGGCGATGGCGCCGCCCACCGTCACGAAGCGCGTCCCAGGCACCGCCGGCAGCATCCAGCCACGTGGCAGAAAGACCTGCAGCAAAGTCGCGAGGCTCACGCCGGCCGCGCAGCGCACATGGCCAGTGTCTTCATCAAAGCTCTGCAGATTGTCCAGCGCCAGCATCTGCACCACGTCGTCGGCCAGTGCGCTGTCGCCGTAGCTGCGTCCCAGCCCGCGGGCGATCACCGCAGCCTTGTCAGCTGCCGGGCGCAACAGCCTGTCGATGGCGTCGCGGCTGCGCGGCACATGCAGGCGGCTTTCGGTGACGGGATAGCGGCCCCAGGAGTGCAGTTTCATGCGGGCACTCGCGGCTGGCGGTTCGGGCAGGCTGTGGATTTCAGAGGAGTCGGCATGGGCAGCAGAATACTCTGCCGCAGGCGTCGGCGTCACCCCACGCCTGCCTGCTTCCTGCGACAGGCTGCTGCTATACTGCGCTCCCCCTTCATCGCCGGAAGTCTTCCATGCACGCGTCCATTCCTGAATTTACCCGCGCCCTCGCCGAGTCTGCGGGCGAACTGATCCGCCGTGAACGTCTGGATGTGCAGGGGCTGACCTCGGCCTACAAAGGCGGAACGGAACTGGTGACCAATGCTGACTTGAAGGCCGATCATTACATCTGTGACGCCATCCGCGCGCGCTTCCCTGACCATCGCATCCTGGCAGAGGAGTCAGCGCCAGACATGCTCGACCTTTCCGCCTGGCAGGGCCCGCTGTGGATCATTGATCCCATCGACGGCACCGTGAATTACGCCCACGGGCATTTTCAGAGTGCGGTGTCCATCGCCTACGCTGAACACGGCCGCGTGCAGTGCGGCGTGGTGTGCAACCCGTTCGTGAGCGAGACCTTCCATGCCGTGCCCGGCGGCGGTGCCTGGTTGAATGACACCCCCATCCACGTTGCCCGAAAGACGGAACTGCGGCGTGCCATCGTCGCCACGGGCTTTCCCTACATCAAGGGCGACATGACGCAGATCGTGCGGCGCCTGGCGCTGGTGCTGCAGGAATGTGCCGACATCCGCCGGCTCGGGGCAGCGTCCCTGGACATCTGCTGGGTTGCCATGGGCCGGCTGGACGGTTATTACGAGAACCTCAGCGTGTGGGACTTTGCGGCGGCCCAGCTGATTGCCCGCGAGGCCGGCGCACAGTACGGCCATTTCAAGCCGGTGCCCGAAGGCATCAGCCCCGAGTTCCATCATCAGAACATTCTGGTGGCCAACCCAGCGCTTTATCCCCAGCTGCACGAGCTTCTGAACCGCGCAGACCGTGGCTAAGCAGTGTGTTCGCGGCACAAGGCCAGCCAGGATTGCACGCCTGCACTGCGGTACTTCTGTCGGTGCAGGATGAAGTAAAAGCGGCGGCTCCAGTCGCGCTGCGGCGCGCTCAAGGCCACAAGACTGCCGCGGGCGATGGCGTCCTTCAAGGCAATGGCCGACAGACAGCCGATGCCCAGATTGGCCTCCACCGCGCGTTTGATGGCTTCCGTGTGCTGCAGCTCCAGACGCAGGTCCAGGCCCGGCAACAGGCCGTGCATCGCGCGATCGAAGGCCTGCCGGGTGCCCGAACCCGCCTCGCGCACGATCCACTGCGCCTGCAGCAAGTCCGAGTCTGCAAGCACCTTCTGGCGGGCAAACGGGTGGTGCGGCGAGCAGAACAATACCAGTTCGTCTTCGCGCCAGGGCAGTACGTCCAATACCGGGTCCTGCAACTCCCCTTCCACCAGACCGATGTCCAGTTCGAAGTTGCGGACGCGGCTGGCGATGCCGGCAGTATTTTCTACCGTCAGGCTCACGCGGGCGCCGGGATGCGTCCCCATGAAGTCGGCCATGATCGCCACGGCCAGATAATTGCCGATCGTCAGTGTCGCGCCCACTTTCAGCTCGCCGATCTCCGAATGCAGCGAAAGACTGCGTTCGAACTCCCGTGCCTGGGCCATGAGCGCCTCGGCACGGGGGCGCAGGGATTTGCCCAGGGCATTGAGTTGGAGACGCTTGCCGGCGCGGTCGAACAACTGCACGTCGAAGCGCTGCTCCAGATCCTGCAGCGCTGAGCTGGCTGCGGACTGCGACATGGCAAGACTCTGGGCGGCCTGAGTCACATTTTCGAAATGCGCGGTGGCAAGGAAGACGTCGATCTGGCGAAGGGTGTAATGCATGCAGGGCTCCTGCCGGGCGCAATGACTCCGGCGGCTTGAATTTGCGGAATCGCCGCTGTATCGTCCCGCTCCGTTCACGTCCCCGGGGCAAAGGGGCGGCGCTTTGAACAGGTTATATCAGAAAAACCGATCAAGGATATGGAGATTATCTGTTTTACAGGTAGTTGACCGATTGTCTACAATGCGCCGCATTCCAGCTGGCCCGGGCCAGGCGTGGAACCTCACTTACTGATCATTGGCAGGATTACAGAATGGCCGCAGTCTCCAAGCAAAGCGTCACCAGTGTGCATCACTGGAATGAGTCCCTGTTCAGCTTCACGACGACCCGCGACAAATCCCTGCGTTTCGAAAATGGCCATTTCGTGATGGTCGGCATGGAAGTGGAAGGGCGCCCCCTGATGCGTGCCTACAGCATCGCCAGCGCCAATTACGAGGAAGAACTGGAGTTTTTCAGCATCAAGGTGCCGGACGGACCGCTGACCTCGCGCCTGCAGAACATCCGCATCGGCGATGAGTTGCTGATCAGCAGCAAGCCCACTGGCACGCTGGTGGCAGATCACCTGCTGCCGGGACGCAATCTTTATCTGCTGGGCACCGGCACCGGACTGGCGCCCTTCATGAGCATCATCCGTGACCCGGACGTGTACGAGCGCTTCGAGAAAGTCATTCTGGTCCACGGCGTGCGCCGCGTGATCGATCTGGCCTACCGCGAGTACATCAGCAACGCACTGCCCGACAACGAATTCTTCGGCGAACAGGTACGCGAGCAGCTGATTTACTACCCTACAGTAACTCGCGAAGAGTTTGTGAACACCGGTCGGGTGACCGACCTGATGCTCAATGGCAAGCTGTTCTCCGACATCGGCCTGCCTGCTCCCACCAAGGCGGATGATCGGTTCATGCTGTGCGGCAGCTCCGCCATGCTCAAGGACATCAGCCGCATCCTGGACGACTGGGGTTTCGGTGAGTCCCGCCAGGGCATCAAGGCGGAATATGTCATCGAACGAGCCTTCGTGGATTGAGCCGGTCTGCCAATTCTACGCCCAAAAGAAAAGGGCCTCTGTCCAGACAGAGGCCCTTTTTGTTTTCGCTCCCGCTGAAGCGCTGATTACAGCCCTGTCACCGCGGGGTGGAAGAAACCGATCAGACAGCCTTTGGAGTCGGGGATGTCGTCCATGTTGACGACACCGCCGGCCAGTATGGTTTCCAGCGCATCGGTCAGGTAATGGTTGTCCACTTCCACACGCTGTGTTTCGTAGCCCAGGGCGTCATTGATCGGGCCGCGGAAATGCACTTCCCGGGTACGCGGGTCGATGACGAACACTTCGGCCGTTCGCTCCACACCGAGAGATTTGGCCACGGTCTGGTCCTCATCCTTCAGAATCGGGAACTCGATGTTGAACTCGGTGGCTTCCTTCTGGATGCGTGCCATGTCGTCCTGAATGAAGGAGTTGAGCATCAGAAACTCGATGTTCTTGTCCTTGTAGGTCTGGGTGATCTGCTGGTATTCGGGCACTGAAAGCCGTGCGATGGGGCAGCCGGAACCGTGGATGTACATCACGATGTAATCCTTGTCGGCATAGTCGGCCAGCGAGTGGGAAACGCCCAGGTGGTCTACCAGCGTGAAATCCTTCACAGGCTTGAGGAAATCGTCTGCCATGGCACTGAATGACACCAGGGTCGTCAGTACTGCGGATACGCACAATCCAGCTAACTTTTTCATTACTGCATACTCCTCTCGATGTACCACTGTGTTCCCTGCTTGTCTGCAGTTTCGCCACAGGCGCCTCTGCATGACCGGGATCTTCGCGCTTCAGGGCCGGAAACATACCCTGACTGATCCTTTGGTGCCACTTTAATCAACCTGCTGGTGTTGTCGCAAGCCGCATATTGTGACTAATTGTGATCCCTTTTGGCTGCAAAACTCTTTGATTTAAAACAAATTTCACGTGAGTTTCAAAGACGGCCTCCGGCGCTGGCATGGCCTCCTGCCAAAGGCTGCCTGAGCAGGCGGCCGGGGTGCAAGCCCCCGCCCAACAAGGTATAGTTAGCCGCTGCTCATTTTCAGAGAACCCTATGCGCTCCGGTCTATCCACTCTTTACAGCAAGCTCGTCTTCGAGCGCCCGTTGCTGGTCATTCTGCTGCTGCTTGCCCTCACTGCCTCGTTTGGGTGGTACGCACAGTATTTCAAGCTGGATGCTTCTGCTGACTCACTGCTCATGGAAGGCGACCAGGAGCTGGAATTCTCGCGCCAGGTCAACAACCGCTACGACGCCCGCGATGCAGTCACCATTGCCTTCACGCCCGTGGCCGATCTGTTCAGTCCGGAGTCCTTCGCGTCCCTCGGAGCTCTCCGCGAGGAACTGCTCACAATTCCCCGGATTGAATCCGTGGACAGTCTGCTCAACGTCCCTATTTTTGGCGACACAGAGCTGCTCAGCATCTCCGAGAATTACGACACTGTTCTGACCCCGGGCATCGACCTCGCGGCTGCGCGGGAAGAGCTGATCAACAGCCCCGTGTTCAGCAATGCCATCATCAGTCCCGACGGTCAGACGGCGGCATTGCTGGTCAGCTTCGCCCGTGACGAGCAGTACCACTCGCTGATCGAGGTGCGCGAAGTCCTGCGTCAGAAACGCGGCGCAGAAGGCCTGAGTGCTGAGGAATCACAGACTCTGGCAGACGTGACTGTCGAATTCGATGCCTACAGCACCATGACGGCAGAACAGCGGCATGAAGACATCGGCGCCATACGCGAAATTCTCGCTGGCTATCAGGACTCCGCCACAATCTATCTGGGTGGCGCGCCGATGATCGCGGATGACATGGTGACCTTCGTCCAGAACGACCTCACAACGTTCAGTCTGGGCGTCTTTGCCTTCATCGTGTTCGCGCTGGGGGCCATCTTCCGCCGCCTGCGCTGGATATTCCTGCCGCTGGCCTGCTGCGCGGTCGCCAGCGTGATCGTCGTGGGCATCCTGGGGCTGATGGACTGGCGAGTCACCGTGGTGTCGTCCAATTTCATGTCGCTGTTGCTGATCACGACCATTTCGCTGACAGTCCATCTCATTGTGCGCTACCGGCAGCTGCGTGCCACCCGGCACTTCAGTGAACATGGCAAGCTCTTGCGCCATTCCGTACTGTCCATGTGGAAGCCCTGCCTGTACACCGCGCTGACCACGATAGTGGCCTTCGCGTCGCTGTTAACCAGCGGTATCTCCCCCATCATCTCGTTTGGCTGGATCATGGTCATTGGTGTGCTGACCGCGCTGCTGGTGGTATTCACGTTGTTCCCTGCCTTGATGGCGCTGTTCAGCAAGGACGAGACAGTCTATGAGCACCAGACATCCCTCGCGCTGACTTCTGGCCTGGCGCGCATGACAGACCGTCTGGGCAACAAGGTGCTGTGGATTTCTGCGCTGGTACTGATCTTCAGCGTCGTGGGTCTGAGCCGTTTGAAGGTGGAAAACAGCTTCATCGATTACTTCAGCGAGGACACAGAAATCTACAAGGGCATGAGCCTGTTCGACGATAAACTGGGCGGTACGCTGTCCATGGATGTCGTGGTGAATCTGCCGGTTGTGGAAGACGAATTTGCCGACGATTTCGACGACGGCTTTGAAGAAGAACCCAATGACGCCTATTGGTTCACAGGCGACAAGATGGATGAGATCAAGCGCATACACGACTATCTGGACAACAACCCGCAGACAGGCAAGGTGCTCTCTTTCGGATCAGTCATCCATCTGGCAGAGCAGTTGAACAACAATGCGCCGGTCGACAGCTTCGTGTGGGCGCTGCTCTATTCGCGAATTCCCGCAACCCTGAAAAACTCTGTCCTGACCCCTTTCGTGTCGGTGGCAGACAATCAGGTACGCTTCAATGTGCGGGTGATCGAATCCGACGAGAACCTCAATCGCAATGAGCTGATCAATGGCATCAAGCGGGGTCTGCAGGAAGAGTTCGGCTATGCGCCCGAGCAGGTGCGCGTCACCGGCATTCTGGTGCTTTACAACAATGTGCTGCAGAGCCTGTACCAGTCACAGATCCTGACGCTGGGGGTTGTGCTGTTCGCCATCATGATCATGTTCCTGTTCCTTTTCAGATCGGTGCCCATTGCAGTTCTGTGCATCATCCCCAATATCATTGCAGCCTTGCTGGTGCTCGGGCTGATGGGCTGGATGGGTATTCCGCTCGACATCATGACCATCACGATCGCGGCCATCGCAGTAGGCATCGGCGTCGACAACACGATTCACTACATGCACCGTTTTCAGCACGAATTCCATCGGCTGGGCAGTTATCGCGATACCATGTTCTGCTGCCATGACAGTATCGCGCGAGCGATGTATTTCACGACAATGACTGTGGTGGCGGGTTTCTCCATCCTGGTCCTGTCAAATTTCATCCCCACCATTGTCTTCGGTCTGTTGACCAGCATTGCCATGATGGTGGCCCTTCTGGGTGCGTTGACTCTTCTGCCACAGCTGCTGATCGCATTCCGGCCGCTGGGCGCAGAGACGCACGCCAGTTCCTGAAACTTTTGGAGATCTCTATGCACAATCACACCCCCGAGCAGCCCGTTCCCGAGGCGCCTGCGAGCCGCTTTATCGATGAGAAGCTTTTCAAGTCCCGTTCCATCACCATTTTTGGTGACATCGATGAGAAAATCGCGCGCTCGGTGACCGAGAAGCTCCTGGCGCTGGCAGCAGCCGGCGATGAGCCCATCACGATCTACATCAGCTCGCCCGGCGGGCATGTGGAATCTGGCGATGTGGTGTATGACATGATCAAGTTCATCAAGCCGGAAGTGCGCGTGGTTGGAACCGGCTGGGTTGCCAGCGCGGCCACCACCATCTATCTGGCGGCGAAAAAGGAGCATCGCTTCAGTCTGCCCAATACGCGATTCCTGGTGCACCAGCCCTCTGGCGGGTCACGCGGCCGAGCCTCTGACATCAAGATTCAGGCAGAGCAGATCATCAAGATGCGTGAACGCATCAATCAGCTCATTGCAGATGAAACCGGTCAGCCACTGGAACGTGTGGCGAAAGATACAGACAGGGATTACTGGATGACGGTGGAAGAAGCCATTGCCTACGGAATCGTTGGCAAGAAGATCACGTCCATGACCGAGCTTGGCTGATTCGCAGCAGACCGCCCGGCTTGCCGGGTGGCGCTCAATCGCTCAGGGCTGCGTATGTTGAGCCCCGGGACCCTGCGCAACCACTTCTCCCACTTTGCGAAACCGCGCCTGCTGGTTTTGCACCAGTGCGCACACCACATGATAATCAGGCTGACAGCTCAGTGGCCTGACCATCGCGGTTCCACCCTCTCCAAGCTGCACCAGGACTGTAGCAACAACGCCCTGATACTCGACATTGATGGTGGCACTGTTGCCATTGATATGGCCGATGCTGTTGCGCCACTGGAACCCGAGTGACTCCACCGGCTCGACATGCAGTTGATCGTCCAGATGAGTCACGCGCAGGGTGAGCAGGCTGCCCTCTGCGTTCCAGATGCCGGACCACTGCGGGTCTACGGGCGTCTGAGCGAAGCTCTGTATCGGCAGGCACAGTGCCACGGCAAGCCAGCAGCTTGCAGGAGACAGTCGCTGTGCGACATTCTCGAAGTGAATCTGCATGCTATGGCACCTCCCCTGCAACACTATCTATAACGGACCTGTCACGGCAAACCCGAACAGAGGTCCATGAAACACCAAAAGGGCGCCATAGGCAATCATCCCCAGCAGGATGGCCGCCGCGTCCCATTGCAAGGCCGGACGTGCTGAAGCCACCGGCATCGCGCAGCGACGTCGTGCTTCGAGAGTCCAGATTTTCAGCGCCGCCCAGAGCGCCAGGGATCCGAACAACAACATGGAGGCAACATCGCCGTTGGAGAAAAGATGGGCGGCGCCCCAGATGAATATGCCCGTCAGCATCGGGTGTCCCACAAGCGCGCGTGTGTGAGATGCCGGAAGAAAGCCCGCGCTGAATACGATGCAGGCAGACAGCATCAACAGGTTCGTCAGCTCGCGCAAAAAGTAAGGGGGCACCCATATCTGCACGAAGTCGGCACTGGACTTGCCCGCAATCATCAGCAGAACGCTGAGACAGATGCCAGCGCTGATCATCAGCCTGTACTGCTTCTGCCCAAAGCGTTGCAAAAGCGTCTCGCGCCAGCCAAACGTTCGAAGTGCATGCAGGCAAATGAACAATGCCAGGCCTGAAATCAATACAATCACTGCGTTACCCGTTCATGTCCGGCGCTGCCGGCTCCCGCAATCGTGACGGGCAAAGATACTCTGACTGGGTTTTGATGTATATCGAGGCAAAAAAAGCCGGCGCCAACCAGGGGAAGTTTGCGCCGGCAAGGGCCTGTCACTCGTATGCTTGCAGTGTTCCTCAACACTTGGCGCAATGGTAGGCCTGCAAGACTGAATACAGGAAATGGATTAAAGCTATTGCGATGATATTGAAAATCGATTATCCTGCCGCAAAGTCACTCTCTGAGGGAATCCTCCCATGAATCATCTGCCGACAACCAAACAGTTGCGATACTTCGTGGCGCTGGAGCAGATCGGTCATTTCGGCAAGGCTGCTGACGCCTGCTTTGTGTCTCAGCCTGCATTCAGTGTCGCGATTCGTGAGCTGGAGAGTACGTTGAACATTCAGCTGGTGGATCGCACCAACAAGAATGTCACTGTGACCAGTCTCGGCAGGCAGATTGCGGTCCAGGCCAGACAAGTCCTGCGCGATCTCGAAGAGCTGGTCGATATCGCCCAGGGTAATCAGCAGCCTCTGACAGGGAAGTTGAAGCTGGGTGTGATTCCCACCATTGCGCCCTTTCTGCTGCCACGCCTGCTGCCCGCACTGCGCAAGGCCTATCCAGACCTCAAGTTGTATCTCAAGGAAGACCTGACCGAGCGCGTTTACGCCAGGCTTATGGATGGCGAACTCGACATCATTCTGATTGCACTGCCCTATGAGTTGCGCAATGTGAGCGAGATGCCCCTTTTCAAGGATCGCTTTTATCTGGCACATCAGGCGAAAAGTACATTGGTCAATCCGGACAATCACCAGGTAAGCGAGCTGCCCGAAGACAGCATTCTGCTGCTGGAGGATGGTCACTGTCTGCGGGACCACGCGTTGTCAGCCTGCAGCATCAAGAACGCCGACAAGGTCAGTGACATCACGGCGACGAGTCTCCTGACACTGGTGCAGATGGTGGATGCAGATCTGGGCGTGACGTATCTGCCGGAGATGGCGATCGGGTCAGCGCTGCTCAAGAACACCCGCATCAAGACCACGCCACTGGACAAGGACAGCTTCCGCGAGATTGGCCTGGTCTGGCGACGAGCGAGCACCCGGGGCGACGAATTTGAGCTGCTGGGGCAATTCATCAAGCAAAACTACCTGTCCGGCAAGACGACCTCGTTGAGTGAGTAGCTGAGCAAATTCTGCAATCTGTGCTCATATTCTGCAAAGCTGACACAGTGAAGCGCCGCTCCATTCTTTGCCATTCTGGAATGCATTACCATGCGCTGGCGTTCCACTCACCGCATTCCGGAGTCTGACATGACAGTGCATCCCGTTCTTCTTCGCAGCATCGCTGCCCTGGTGCTTCTCTTGAGTGTGCTGGCCGGTAGCCGCATAGCCAGCGCCGCCGATGCGCCCGACTTCACCTTGCTGGATGAGCAGGGGCAGGCCGTCAAGTTGCATTACCACCGCCTCGCCGACGCCATGGTGCTGATGAGCCATCGCAACGATTCAGAAGTAGCCGGACCGGCCGCGCGAATCGCTGCAGATGCCATTGCTGGACACTCCGCCCGCCAGATTCCATTTTTCCTGATCAATGCCGACGCAGGACAGACGCGCAGCGCTGTTCTGGACGCAAAGCGCGAGCAGGGTCTGAGTGTTCCTGTGCTGATTGACGACACCGGGCTGGTCAGTCAGACACTGGCGTTTACCTATGTTGGCGAAGTGCTGGTGATCAATCCGCGCACCTGGGAGATCGTTTACCGCGGTCCCGTTTCCGAATCGCTGGAAGAGTCTGGCGAAAATTTTGTAGCCCTGGCGCTGGACGCCGTTCTGAACGACGATGTATTGCCACAGCCGGTCCGCGACCCCGCTGCGGCTCTTGCGATTGACGTCATTGCAGCACCTGCGCCGGCAGCCATTGCAAGCTATGCACAGGACAT
>CAISYX010000089.1 GCA_903889815.1 uncultured Gammaproteobacteria bacterium | reverse complement strand
GGCCAGTTTCTCGAAGAGAAGAAGCGTCAGCGTCTGACGAAATTTGCCCACTGGATTGGCAACATCAGCGAACAGTCACAACGCGGCGACAGCATTGCCGCCATACGCGAAATGCTCAACGACATGGACTTCGAAGGCTGGCTGCAGCAGACCAGCAACTCGGAGCCTGCAGCCGTTCGCGCCATCGCCAATGTAGAGCTGCTGCTGGAACAACTGCAGAAGAGTCTCACCAAGGCGGGCGAAGAGGACGACGAGGGTGAGGAAGACATTGAGGCAGCCATCAACAAACTGATCCTGCGCGACCTGTTGGAGCGTCAGGAAGAGGAAGACATCAACAACCAGGTGCAGCTGATGACGCTGCACGCTGCCAAAGGGCTGGAGTTCCCCTACGTCTACATCATGGGCATGGAAGAAGATTTGCTGCCGCACCGCACCAGTGTCGAGAATGACGACATCGAGGAAGAACGACGCCTGGCCTATGTGGGCATCACCCGTGCCCAGCAAGGGCTGGCATTCACGCTGGCCCGCAAGCGCAAGCAGTTTGGCGAAGTGATCACGACCACGCCCAGCCGTTTCCTGGATGAACTGCCGCAGGAATTGCTGGACTGGGAAGGGCGCAGCGAATCGACGCCAGAACAGAAGAAGGAAAAGGGCTCAGCCGCACTGGCTGGCCTGATGGGGCTTTTTGATACGGAGTGATGGCGCGGGGGATTGAGAACTGCAGGGGACTGAAACTGTAGGAGCTTGCTTGCAAGCGAACTTTCGCGGGCAAGCCCGCTCCTACAATAATTGCCAGACTGCTTACTTGCTGCTGTCGACCATGTACTGGATCAGCGCTTTCAGGTCGTCATTGGTGCAGGTAAAGCACATGCCCTTGGCAGGCATTGCATTGATACCGGAGATCGCAGTGGCCAGCAGCGCATCAATGCCTTTCTCGGCACGTGGGGCCCAGGCGGCAGCATCACCCACTTTCGGAGCACCAGCGGCGCCGCTGTTGTGGCAGGCCCAGCAGCTTTGCATGTAGGCGCGTTCCACGTCGAAGTTTTCAGACAGCTGAGCCAGCTGCATGACCACAGGCTTGGAAGTGTCAGCGGAAAGTGCGCCTGACATGACTGCCAGAGCGGAAACCAGACCAACTTGTACTGCACGAGACTTCAATACACTAATCAATTTCACGACGTCTTACTCCTGTACTGTTTCCAGTATTGAACTGTTACGAAGAGAGAGTATTCCCCCCAAGCTTAACCAGCAATGAACGAATTACTGAGCCTGAGTTGTTATGTACTCAACCAGCGCTGCAATGTTTTCATCACTGCAGGTCATGCACATTCCGCGCGCCGGCATCGCATTGACGCCGTTGATCGCATTGGCCACCAGGCCTTCGATGCCTTTTTCAGCAAGCCGGGCAGCCCAGGCTGCCGCATCATCAGTGCGCGGCGCGCCGGCCATGCCGGAGGCGTGGCACATGGAGCAGCTGGCCGTGTAGGTAGCTTCCACGCTGAATTCCCCTGCACCTGCTGCGGCGGGCGCAGCCAGACCAGCAGCGGCACATGCTTCACCCGCAAGGCACACTTCGCCGATTGGTTTGAGGCGTTCGGCCACCAGCTCTTCGCGGGACTGCGCAGCCAGGGAACCGGCAAAGACTACGCTGGCAAGCAGCGCACTGATACGAACGACACGGAAAGCGGAACTGCTGTTGAAAACTGGCACGCTGAAACCCTCTTGAATGAACCAACTGAAGCGAATTTGCGCGGGATTATACAGGCAGCGCAGCGCAGGAGTAAATTTGGAATATCGCCTCAGACAGCGAAATCGCAGTCAGGGCGTGATCAGCAGATTGATAGGCTCCTCATGAAAATAGAGTTCATTCGGTTTGCTGTTCAAGCCATAGCCGATCAGGAAGCGCACCGACGCATCATTCATGCCGAACTGTGAGGCCACGGCCTGCCCCAGGATCGTCACCGATTCGGTGGCATTCAGTATCTTGCTGGTGGTGATGGGCACTGGCGACGCCTGGGAGCCGAGCGGCACGAATTCGCCCACCGGGGTGCGCACATAGACCTGATTGTTCTCAAGGATGGCTGCCGTGACGAGAAACCCCGGCAGCCCGCGATGCGCCGGGTCGATGCTGATGCGACCCCGCACATCGAAGCGTTGCGTTGGCGTCACACGATTGCTGTAGGACGCGCCGCCATTGGTCGTCACTCCGCCCGCAAACGAAGCCGTACTGCTGCCACCCTGCAGGCTTGTGCTGCGGCTCAGGCCAATCAAGTCGGCACTTTCGTAGCGTGCTGTCAGCTGATAGGGGCCGTTCACCTTGCCGCAGGGGGTCTCCCCTGTGGTACTCGTCACCGTGTTGGCAAGCACGGCATAGGTGCCCGCCGGCAGTGTGCGGACAATCTGGGAATTGCACGCGGTGCCGCCATCGTCGTCGATCTCGATGACTTGCGACCTGTCGTTCATCAGGACCAGCACGGAATCCAGCGTCGAAGAGTTCATGCTGAAAGTGACTCTGGTCGACTGCGCGAGGTCCAGCTGATAGACATCAGTCAGGCTGGTGTCAGTGCCACCGCCTACGAGTTGCTGAACGGTACAGTCTCCCGCTGCCAGGCTGCCCGTGATGCGGCCGAAGTCGAGACGAGAGACCGGGCAGCGGGTAAAGCCCTGATACAAGGTTGTGGCGCCGGCAATATCGTCAGACTGCAAGGTAAAAATATTGCCGATGCTGGCGCGCATGACCGAGGCGGCATTCTGCTCATGCCCCATGCCCATCACGTGCCCCAGTTCATGCAGCGCAACGCGGGTGAAGTCAGTGCCTCGACTGGTGTCGAGCGCGCCATCATAGATATCAAAACGACCGTTGCTGTTGAAGGCGATGTCTGCCTCGGTGATGTCGAAGGCGCCCAGTTGATTGGATTCGGTATAGACCAATGTCACCGCGAGAACGTTGGTGCCGAATTCATTGCCGCAGACGGTGCTGGTGAAGTCGGCGCCATTGAAGTCATCGCCGGTCCCGGACGGAAAGCCCGACCCCGTGGCGCTGGCCCGATAGCCCAGGCAAGGATCCTTGTAGGAATTGATCAGAGTGAAGTCGAAGGGTGTCTTGTCGGTCCATTCCTGGGCGGCGCGGCGCAGCGCATCGCTCCAGGCTTTCCCGCTGGCGGACAGTCCTGCGATACCAACATGCAGGTGGGTGGCGCCTCCCGGCCACTTCGAACCGTTTATCGAGAAGCTGTATGTGGTCACGCTGAGCACTGCCAGAAGGGCAGCAAGAATCCACTTGAGCATGTTGCCTGCCAGCTCCTTATTGCGACCCGGCCACAAGGACACGCACAGAATGTTTGAATTCCTCAACGGTCATTGGCCTGCTGGCGGCCTGTACCGACAAGGATTCCTGAACGACCACGCCTTTGGCCACCCCCTTGCTGAAGGTGTTCAGCGCGGCGGTCACGGGCGCTGCATCGGCCGCGTCAACCGCCAGCACCGGCTCGTGGTGGGCGGTCAGCATGCCCCGTTCGCCACCTCCTTGCGGTTCGATCAGGAAGTGCCCCTGCGCCCAGCCCACCAGCGGATTGACCTGGGGAACGTGCAGCGACTCCACGAAATAGACCCCGGACTCGCCCACCTCTGGCATGATCATGTCGGTGATCTCCAGGCGCTGAGTGCCGACGGTGCCACCCAGGAAGCGTAGTTCGAGGACCGTGTCCGGGGTGTCGCCCTTGAGCACGTCCAGCACCTCGAAACGCACGAAGGTATGAATCATGCCGTCATCTTCCTGGCGCGACTCCACTGCACTGACGCGGCCCTCGAACACCAGCTCGGCATGGTCGAGCACGTCCTGAAAACTCATCTCGAGCACGGTGCTGGCATAGGTCTGCAGCGAGCATGCGCTCACCAGCAGGAAGGTCAGGGCACGGTGCCAGGGGCGAAACAGTCTGGGCATGGGCCTGCTCCACGAATTGCTGAAGTTACTGTCGAACAAGGCGCAGTATGTCATACAATGCCGGGATTCTCGTGCGCCACTGCGCAAAACCCGCTATCCTTGCGCGCGTTCAGTGACTCAAGAATTCCCGCCGGTGGCCGCTGTTATGAACATGTTGAAACACCCTTCGAACACGACGACCATGAGCCACCGGATTGTGCAGGCGCTGAAACAGGCTGGCGCACTGCTGCTTCTTTGTGCCAGCGCAAACCTGCACGCAGGCAGCATCGAGTTCTCAGCAGCCACGTACACCACCAATGAAGTCACTACGCCTGCGGTGCTTACCCTCACCCGCACTGGCGTGGCAACCGCCGCCGCCTCGGTACTGGTAACCGCTTCCAATGGCACGGCCACTGTTACCAGCGACTATACGGCCGTCTCGATTACCGTGAACTGGGCAGCGAATGATGTTGCCAACAAGACAGTCAGCATTCCCATACTGGATGACCGCGTCGCCGAGGGTTCTGAAACCGTGACTGTCACATTGTCTGCGCCCACTGGCGACACGCTGGGCGCTGTGTCCGTGGCCACACTGACGATTGTCGACTACGAGCAAGGGACGCTGCAGTTCGGGGCCGCAACGTCCGAAGTCGCAGAAACTGCGGGCACGGCCGTCATCCCTGTCACCCGTACCATCGGCAGCAACGGTGCCGTGACCATCGCCTATGCCACCTCCAACGGCACCGCCAACAGCCCGGATTTCTACACAGCCACTAGCGGCGTGCTCACCTTTGCCGACGGGGTGACGACAATGAACATCAGCGTGCCCATCATCAACAACGCTCTGGGCCAGGCCAACCGCGACTTCCGCATCACGCTGAGCACCATCACGGGGGGCGCCCTGGCGGGCACCCTGCTGACTACCGCCGTCACCATCCGCAATGACGATGCCGATTTCACGCCCGGCCTGACCAAGATCACGCCGGTGCGCACCGGCGTCACCCAGCCTGTCGTACTGAGCCTGGCGCAGGAGTCGCCGTTTCTCAGCACCAACACCTTGCTGGCCACCGTCAACCGGATTCCCGAGCTCAGTATTACCGGACTGGTGGCGGTGCAGGAGGCCACGGGCATCACCAGCATCGCGGTGGGAGACGCCACGTATCACTTCACGCCCTACACGGCGGTGCAGATGGCGCCCGGCACGGCGCAGGGGATCTTCCTGAATACCGACTTCAGCGGCCACATGATCACGGATGAGCGCCTGAAAATCAGCTTCCAGCCCGCGCTCGCGGCTTTGGACGTCCTGCAGACCCAGCTCACTGCCGCCGGCATGTCAAAGCTCACAATCACCGAGCACGGCAATATCACGGTGCAACGCATACAGGGGACGCCGCCACTGGATCTGGACAGCGCCGGCAAGCTGGTGATCAACAATCGCTACTACGACCGCTTCAACATTCGCCCTTCGATCGTGTCCACACTGGCGCCCGCGAGCCTGGCCGTGGGCACCTACCTGGTGCCCAACCCAAGCACCCACCCTGCCCTGAAGAACGAAGTATTTCTGCAAATCGTGTTCACCAGCGGCACGCAGCGCCGGCAGCAGTTGGTGACCACTGCCCCGCTGATTGCGTCGGAACTCACTGCGGGATTGCAGGCATTTAAAGGGGTGACGGATGTGCGCTTCGGGGAATACGGGATTCTGACCTTCCGCTTCAACAACCGCCTGCTGACGCTGTATGCGGACATGCTCGTGCGGCGCATCGACCCAGCCACCTACACAGGCAACACGCCACCCCGGGGCCTGGTGGATGCCGGGGATCTCAATGGCGATGGCGCCGCGGATTTCCGCATGCTGTATTCCACCGGGGATGAGCAGACCTTCCTGCTGCTGCCCTGATCAAAAGCCTTGCTGGTAGGTGCCATCCTGAATGCGGCGCCACCAGTCCTGATTGTCCAGATACCACTGCACGGTACGCGCCAGTCCTTCCGCGAAGCCAGCCATCGGGCGATACCCCAGCTCCGACATCAGCTTCTCGGCATTGATCGCATAACGGGTGTCATGACCCGGGCGGTCGGTGACGAAGGTGATCAGACTGGTGCTCATGGTCCCTTTGGCAGCCGGGCACTGGGGGAATCGCGCACGCAGCAGCTCATCGGTCTTGAAGAAGCCATCCACCAGCTGACACAGCAGTTTCACCGTGTCGATGTTGGCCCACTCGTTGTTGCCGCCGATGTTGTAAGTCTCGCCGGGACGGCCCTTGCCGATCACCAGTTCGATCCCCCGGCAATGATCCTCCACGTAGAGCCAGTCACGAATCTGCAGGCCATTCCCGTAAATGGGCAGTGGCTTGCCGTGCAGAATGTTCAGCAGACACAGCGGGATCAGCTTCTCGGGGAAGTGATAGGGGCCGTAATTGTTGGAGCAGTTGCTGGTGGTCACGCGCAGGCCGAAGGTATGGTGATAGGCACGCACCAGATGGTCGGACGCCGCCTTGCTGGCCGCATAGGGCGAGTTGGGCGCGTAGGGCGTGGTCTCGGTGAACGCCGGGTCTTTGGGGCCGAGTGTTCCATACACTTCATCGGTGGACACATGGTGGAAGTGATGCGGCTTCTTCGTGGCACCCTCCAGCCAGACCTTCTTGGCCGCCTTGAGCAGAGAATGCGTGCCGACGATATTGGTATTGATGAAGGCATCCGGCCCGGTGATGGAGCGGTCCACATGACTCTCGGCGGCGAAGTGCACAATCGTGTCAATGTTGTGATCAATCAGCAGCGACTCCACCAGCGCCTGGTCGCAGATGTCGCCTTTCACGAAGGTGAACTGCGGGTTCTCCCAGACATCTTTCAAATTCCAGGTATTGCCCGCGTAAGTCAGCACATCAAGGGCAATGACCCGGTCGTGGGAGTGCTGCGCCAGCCAGTAGTGGGTGAAGTTCGCGCCGATGAAGCCGGCGGCGCCAGTGATCAGGACAGTTCGCATGGGGCCATGTCTCTCTTGGGTCCGGGTGAATTCAGGTCAGTTTCTTCATGACATCGCGCAGTTCCTCGCGCCAGTGCACTTGCGGGCAGGCGAGTTCCTGCAGCGCGCGGGACTTGTCCAGCACACTGTAGGCGGGGCGGCGTGCGGGGGTAGTGTATTTTTCGGTGGGAATCGGGCGTACCGGAATGGCATGCTCCAGCAGCCCCAGACGCAGGGCCTCTTCCTGAATGGCGATGGCGAAGTCATACCAGCTGGCCACGCCGGCATCGGTCCAGTGAAAGATGCCGCCCGGCACATTGCGCTGTGTGATGGCATGCAGGCACTGCACCAGACTGGCCGTGGAGCACGGCGTGCCGATCTGATCATCGACCACATGCAGCACATCCCGCTCGCGCATCAGCCGCAGCATGGTCTTCATGAAATTGTGATTCCACGGCGAATACAGCCAGGCCGTGCGCACGATGGTGGCCTGGTCCGGCAGCAGGGTGGCGATCATCTTCTCGCCCGCCAGTTTGCTGTGGCCGTAGACGCTCAGTGGCGAGACGGGGTCGTCGACGCGGTACGGGCGATTCTTGTCGCCGCCGAACACAAAGTCAGTGGAGATGTGGATCAGATGGGACTTGCGGTCGCGGGCCCAGCGCGCCAGATGCGACACGCCCTGCTCGTTGATGCTGTAGGCCTCGGCTTCATGGGTCTCGGCGGCATCCACGGCGGTGTAGGCGGCGGCGTTGATGAGGATGTCCGGCTTCCACGCATCCAGCGTGGCGCTGACGCTGCCGGCGTCGGTGATATCCATGTCTTCACGGCCCAGCGGCAGCAGAATATCGTCTTCGAACAAGGGGGAGCGCATGAGGGTCTGCCCAAGCTGACCGTTCGCACCCGTAATCGCGATTCGTTTACCCATCTGGCAGTTTCCGTGGCGGCGCGCTGGCGTCCTGTGTTTATTTGTTGTTCAGCGGGCTTCGTAGACTAGTGCATCGGCGAAAAGCCGTCCATCGCGATCCTTGGCAGAAAGCACTGGTTCCGGCATGCCGAGCCCCGCCAGAGGCCACTCGATGCCCACGGCCGGGTCGTTCCAGCGCAGGGAGTGCTCGTCCTGGGGCGCATAGTAATCCGTGCACTTGTACACCATCTCGGCACTGTCGCCGGTCACCAGAAAGCCATGGGCGAAGCCCGGCGGCACCCACAGCTGGCGATGATTGTCGGCAGACAACGTCACTCCCACCCATTGCCCGAAGGTGGGCGAGCGGCGACGCATGTCCACCGCCACGTCGTAGATCTCTCCCGCTATCACCCGCACCAGTTTGCCCTGGGGCTGCGTCAGCTGGTAATGCAGCCCGCGCAGGATACCTTTGCCGGACTTGCTGTGATTGTCCTGCACGAAGCGCAGGCCCGGGGCGATTTCGGCGAAAAAGCTCTCGCGCCAGGTCTCCAGGAAGAAGCCACGGTGGTCGCCGTGCAGAGTGGGCTCGAAAATGATCACGTCAGGAATGTGGGTAGGTATGAGTTTCACGCTGGGCCTGTGTCAGGGTTTGTGGATCATTGATTCCGGGTCAATGCTTCTGGGTCAGTTGAGCAAGAATGCCGGGCAGTTCGTCGTTGAAAGTGCCGGCCGGATTATAGCCCAGGTCATTCTGGAGTTTCTCACAGGAAAACACGTTGTCCTCTGTCAACGCGCGATAGGAACGCACGCCCGGCGCATTCTGCAATCGCAGCACCTTGCCGGCCAGTTCCAGGCCTGCGGCACCCAGCCACAACACCGACAAAGGCACGGACCAGCCCGGCACCGGTCGCCCCAGGGCCTTGCGGATGGAGATCTCCAGCCCTTTCATAGTGTAGGTCTTGCCATCGGTCACCGTGTATATCTGGCCGGAAGCCACGAGCGACTCGGCCGCCAGAAGGGCCGCTTCGCACAGATCACGGCTCCCCACCAGCGACAGTGACGCACTGGGTACAGGCAGGGGGGGAAACACCCCGCGCCGGACCAGCGCAATCATGCTGCTCAGATTGCCCTTCATTCCCAGTCCGTAGACATTCACAGGTCGCAGGCAAACCACCTCGATGGCCCCCGCGTGACAGGCGGCCAGCAGCAGGGCCTCCGCATCGTGCTTGGCGCGGCCGTAGGCCGTGAGCTCGCCTGGTCGGGTGGCGTCGGCCAACGCGCTGCTGAAATAGACAATGCGCCGCACTCCCGCCGCCATGGCGGCCTCCAGCACACGGCGGGTACCTTCGACATTGATGGCACGCATGGCCGCTTCGTCATGCTGGTTGACATGGGCATAGGCGGCGAGGTGGAACACGGTATCAACACCGGCGCAGGCCCTGGTCAGAGCGACGGAGTCGTGGAGGTCGCCATGAAAGCTCAGGCAGTCGCCTTCATCCGGCCCGCTCTCCGGCACCTGCCTGGAATAGGCATGCACGCGACAGCGCTTCTCAAGCAGACGCTGCACAAGGCTGCGGCCTATGAATCCGGTGGCGCCGGTGACGAGGACGGTTTTGCTGGGTGGCTGCACGAGCGCTCCGGGGGTTGGGATCAGTGCTTCCTGATCAGGATAACCTTGGGAAGATTCTCGAAATGCGCATCACACGTAACCAGGTCGGCGCCATATTCCTGAGCAGTGGCATACACAATCGCATCCGCCGTTGCCAGTTTGTATTGTCGATGAACAGCAACGCTCCGCATGGCAATTCGCGTATCCAGTGGTACCACCACGCATTTCTGCGTAAACGCCACCATCTGGTCAACACGCTCCTCACCGCGTTCCCGGGCGAGCCACTTGGCAAGTTCCAGCTGAATGATGGTGGGGAATACGCAATGCGACCGAACAGGTATGTGCGCCGCCAACTGATCGCGAAGCGGACTTCCCGTCAGCCATTCAATCCACGCTGAAGTGTCGACAACACGCATTACTGGCGGTCCGAACGATCGCGGTAGTCGTCAGCATTGGCGCCTGCTGCGATGCCGAACAGCTCATCCAGCTCCGGAACGGGCATCAGTAAAGCGCCATTTCCTTTGGGGATGAAGACGAATTCCTGACCTGCCTCCCAGTGCAGTTCATCCCGGATACTCTTCGGGATGGATATCTGAAATTTGGAAGAAAGCGTCGCTGTGACGTTCATATTTTTGTTTCACCTTTATCGATGGCCTTTAGGTAAGAGTATAGCGACAAACCTATTACAGCAAGCGCCACCCATGCGTCTGGTAAAACCGCAGCCCTGAGCGGGCAAACATGCCGATGTGGCGAAGGCCTTTGCGCGAGCTGTTACCTCCCAGATGCACGATATGCATGGCCGGCACATAGGCCAGCAGACCCTGTGTGTGGACGCGCAGGGAAAGATCGAAGTCTTCGAAATAAAGGAAATAGGCTTCGTCGAACCCGCCGACCCGGTGCAAGACCTCGGTGCGGAACAACATGAAACAGCCACTGATGATCGGGATGTGCACACTTGGCGAGGACTCCGGCAGATCCTGCATTTCGTACCATGCCAGGCGCTGCCGGAACCAGCGCTTGACCCGCGCAGGCGCAAAGCCCCGCAGCACAAAGTCCAGCACCGTGGGGTAGCGCTTGCACACGTATTGCTTGTGCCCGTGCCCATCCTGCACCGCAGGGCTGAGCGCCGCCACCGCGGGGTTGTCCCGCAAAAACTGCAGGCCCTGCAGCAGGCATTCCGGGGACAACATGACATCGGGATTGAGGATCAGGTGAAAGTCGGAGTTCACCTGAGTGATGGAGAGATTGTGGCCACGCCCATAGCCCACATTGCCGTGACCCTCCAGCAGCTGGAACCGGATTGCGAGCTCGCGGCACTGGTCAGCCAGTGCATCACTCAGCTCTGAAAAATCCGCGCTGGGCTCGGCATTGTGAATCAGATCAATGGCTGCCGCGCCGAGCTGTCCGGCCTGACGAGCGGTGTCGATGGCGACCAGCAGGGACTCGACGGTGGCGCGCAGCACCGGCAGTTCGGAGCGATAGACCACGATCGAAACTGACAGGCTTGGGGATGCAATTGCAGTGGCGAGGCTCACGGAAAAGGTCTTACTGCTCTACCAGCCGATCACCAAACGGGGTGCGCACGACGCGCATGCCCGGTGGCACATCTTCCGGCGCTATCCTGCGCGGCTGGAAACGCTCAGCGTTGAAGGGACCACGCGGGCCGTCTCCGGCCGCACGTTCGTTCTGCGCTGCCGCTCGCAGAGCAGCTGCAAAGGGGTTGTCCGGTGGCACATCGCCAGCCTCAGTGACTTCCGATACAACTGGCTGTCCGTCCGCCTGCACAGGCGGTTCAGCCACTGGCACCGGAGCCGCGTTTGTCAGTGTCAGCGCCACCAGGCCGTCCGCGCCGCAACTCACTCCCTGGGATCGCGAGCCCAGGCAGGGCATACCCTCTGGCAGACTGATGGCCGCCTGGCGCGATCCAACCCGCACCAGCCTGTAGCCTGGAAACCCTTCGATAGGCTGATCGCCCTCTGCGTTCAAGTCGACTTTCACGAGCTGACCGGTGCTGCTGAGCAGCGTCGCGGTCTGCCGGCCACCAATCCGGGAGGTGCCGACCAGGGTAAACGCGGGCGCCGATGGCATGGCAATCTGCGCAGAACCCTCTGCCAGCGCCTGGCCGGGCTCTGCGCCAGGGCCTGCGGATTCGACGGGCTCGAAAAGCCGCAGCTCCTGGGCCTGGGCAGCAACGCCGACACAGGTCAGACAGGCCAGAAGCAGAAAGCGCGACATGGGCAGAGCCAGCATGGTGAAATCCTTGTGACGGGTGAGCAGGGCCAATGCCCTGCAGACAGTGCATGGATGGTACTCTTTTGACTCCGGGCCATCAAAAATAGTTTGGCAACGTTGTCGGCAATTGCATCAAATGCCACTATTGCGGCATGGCCAGCAAGGGCAATGCGAAACGCCATTCCGCCCGCTACCGGCGGTATCGCCCTGGGGCGGCACTTTGAAACCGAACATTGAGTGAACATGAATTGCTGGAACTTCAACGTCTGACCACGGAATACGTCGATGCCGAGGACCGTATGCGCCTTACTGGCGAGATTCGTCCCGGGGAAACCCTGGTGCTGTGGCTCAGTCAGCGACTGCTGATGCGCTTGCTGCCACATTTGTTTCTGTGGCTGGAGAAGCAGGGCAGCACGCCATTTCCGGCGGAGATTGAACAAAGCTTCGAGCAACGGGCGGCCTTAGCCGCTCTGAGCCTGGAAGCGCCTGTGCAGCGAACCTGCGACAGCAAGGCGTGGATGGTGCAGGCTGTGGACATGACCGCTGGAGATCATGCACTGCGCCTCAGTTTCCGGCGGCAAGGCGAGGAGACGGTATCTCTCACCATGCCGGCACTGGCAATGCGTCAGTGGCTCACAATCCTGCGCAGCCTCTGGGGCATGGCCGAGTGGCACGAAGGAATCTGGCCGGAGTGGGTGCACAGTGTTACTGCACAAGCGCTCGCAACAGGAAGACAATTGCATTGAGCCTTTCATTGCAATTTGTCTGTTGTCCACATGCACGTCATGTTCTAGAGTCAGCGCCTTCGCAGCGACCAGCTCACCAGCGGTGAAGTGGCGCTCCATTTCCAAATGCTCTTTTGTACAAGGGATGCAACCGATTCCATGGCCAGTTTGAAAATAGTGTCACGAGACGAGTTTGCCGGCTTGCGCTGGCGGCCTGTGACCAATTACCAATTCACGGTAAAGGACAGTTTCTGCCAGCTCGTGTTGCAGGAATTGGCCACGGCTTGCCTCCACACGCCGCTGGCGCTCTTCAAAAGAGACGATCATTTCGTGCCCGTCTCCATTCAAGCGCTGCTTCCCATGACCAATCTCCTGATTGGGGCAAATGGCGCCTGGAACTCTGCCTATATCCCTTCTCCCTACCGGGCTTACCCATTCCTGTTGATGAAGGGTGCCGACAACGCCAATCTACTGGCGGTCGACATGGAGAGCGGCCTTGTTGATGCGCAGCCTAATGGCCTGCCTTTCTTTGAAGAAGGGGGGGAGCCGGCAGAGCGCGTGCGCGAAGTGATGAACTTCCTCAGTCATGTTCAGGCCAATCGCGAGCGGACGCGAAAAGCCTGCGAGCTGCTGGCTGAATACGCTCTGATCGAGCCCTGGCCCATTCTCTTGCCAGG